>JAUSJG010000016.1 GCA_030647555.1 bacterium
ACCCCTCTAGCCGAGAGTTTTCAAGCTATAGTTTGGCATTTGATAGTGACGCACCCGAAATTAAAAAATTAGTCAAAAAAAAGAGCCGACATGGGTCGGCTCTGTGGGGGAGGTGATCAAAATTTGCGTAGAAGCTGATCAATGTCAATCGCCTCCCAATTGAGATAAATCTCTCTTGCGCCCGCATCATTGAGTTTTTGTTTTACGATCGGGTTGTCGTAGGTTGGCATTCCGATTACGACGGAGCCCGCTGCCACTCCAGACTTTACTCCGCGAGGTGAATCCTCGAATACCAGTTGCGTGTTCGGTCCTATCCTCATACGTCGTGCTGTTTCCAAAAAACAGTCTGGCGCAGGTTTAGTTCGAGACACGTCAGTTATCATGACAATTTCCTGAAGGGAAAAGAGACGGTCAAGCCCCGATCGCCGAAGGAGGACCATGCCCTTATCTAAATCAACTGCGGTTCCGATTGTAACTGGAATGCCTGTGCACCGTAACATACCGTAGACTTCGCAGAACCCTTTTCGGGGGCGTAAGTCCATTGTTTTGATTAGGGTGTCATAATGTTGCCACTTTCTGTTTAGAAAAACCCCCTTGTCCTTTACGAGAGTCGGCCGAATTTCGGACTGGAGTGCGAAGATCTGTTCAATAATCGCATCATCTGGTCCACCGATGAAGTTCGGTATCTTTTGAGTTGCTTCCTGCGGGTTAGCTAGTACGACCCCAATCTCTTCGGCGGCTCTAATCCATGCTCCATGGTGAGCTGGCTCTACGTTAACAACAGTACCTTCCATATCGAAAGCTACGCCTTTTATCATTGTTACCCTTTCATTGTGCGCCTAGTAATGGCGGTTAATTTGTCGAAATACTATACTACAAGCAAATATACCAAAGAAACACTGTGTTGTCAATAATTGACAGAAAAATATAAATGTGAGATACTAATAGTAGGTTAATTAGTGTTTTGAAAAAATGAGATTAAATCTCAAAAAGAAAGTGAAGGTGTGGTGTGTTTGAAATGATTGCTATTCTTGGCCGTGGAATCCAGCGGCTTTCGGAAGATGATTCATGGGCTCTTACCGAAGATCTAGAAGTTTGCGACGAACAGTCTGCTCACCTGCCAGTTCGGGTTCCTGTTGACGATGACAATCCACTTTGTATGGTCGGTGGTGGAGAAATGAACTTGCTAGCGGGCATTGAGCTCATCTATCGATATAAGCCGACGGTTGTCGTATGTGCCTATGGATCGCGCATGAGTTATTTGGAGTCGATTGATGCGTCATCAGAAAGTGAAGTGATGAGTAGAGAGCTTGCCATCAAAATTTTACCCAGGCTCAATTTTTGGGCATCGGGAACAGCTTACATGCCAGTTGTTATTGCTTGGGAACGGCACCGCAAGCTTTCCGCGTCCAATACTTGTCAGGAACTATTGAACGTTTTTGATTTGGCGCTTGAACACGGGTTTAGGCGAATCGGATTTGTAACGGTCGGTGTCCATATCGCGCGCACAGGAACGTACGTCGCGAAGCATCTTTCGGTGTATGAGAAATATCGTGTGCTTTCCCCGGTTGTTTTTGAGAGCGAAGAAGTGCTTCTCACCACGGATCGCGAGAAATATGGCCCGCGCGTGGAGGTGCTTCGCAATTCAAAATCCTTCGCTCGCAACTGGGAGCGGGAAGCCGCTGGTATCTCGAAGATTATCCGTGGTGTTTACAGTGATGTAAAGCCAGTCATTGCGTCTTAGAAGTTTTGCAATAGGGGTTATTCCAAATTTGGAATAACCCCATTTCTTTTTTTACACTTTGCGTTTTGGTTGGTCTATGGTACCTAAAATGCTAAAATGGCGACATGATCACTCAAGCGGTTATTTCTTGCGGAGGTTTGGGAACGAGGCTTAGGCCACTTACGGATAATATTCCCAAAGTGATGATTCCAATCAAAGGGAAACCGCTTTTGGAGCAGCACATTTTGCAATTTAAGAGCCACGGTGTGCGCGAGTTTTTTTTCACTTTGCATTATTTGCCCGATGTGATTAAAAATTATTTTGGCGACGGCAAAGCGTGGGGTGTGAAAATTCATTATTTTGTTGAAGCTACGCCATTAGGTTCTGCGGGTGGTATTAAGCAGTTTGAAAAAGATCTTCACGACGAATTCTTTTTTATTTATGGCGATATGTTTAGTTTGGTGGATTATGGAAAAATGAGCATGGCGTGGAAACAGAAACCCTCGTCGGCTTTAGGTATGCAACGAATGAAAAAGACAAGTGATTACGCTGATGCCGATGTGGCTGAAATTGATGCAGACGGCAAATATATTGCGATTCATACCAAACCGCACACAGCACTGTATCCAAAGGCCTATCGAATGCGGGGCACGTTTATCTTGCGAAAGAAAATTCTCTCATATATTCCTCCCAACACTCCATATGATTTAGGGCACGATCTCTTGCCGGACATTGTGAATCGAGGTATGGGATTTTACAGTTACGAGTGCGAAGAATACTCAAAAGGTATTGATACACTGGAGAAATTGAAGGAGGTGGAATCCTATCTTGATCAAAAACATCCTTTGGCTCTTTAAAATAAAATCACGTAGTAATTAAATCCACCGCTTCTGGGAGTTTCTTGATTATATAATCCGGCGCGTTGTTTTTTAATTGTTGTTCAATAATTCTTAGATTTTCCGTCGCATCTATATTGGCCAGGAGAATGGTTTTACAGCCGGCTTTTTTTCCTGCTAAAACGTCTGTTACGCCATCTCCAATCATCCATGAGGACGCGAGGTCTATACCGTGGTCTTTGGATGCTTGAAGAAATAAACCGATA
>JAUSJG010000017.1 GCA_030647555.1 bacterium
CGTGGCGCAACTTTACGTTGCTCAATCAAAGCACTCGTATTCAAAGCGTATTGAACATGGGGCTTGGGGAATTTATTTATGGACGAGGCCTAATTTCGATAGTACGTTATACGTTTTTAAAGAAGCAAATGAGATACTTGAGAAAACGAGTGTCTTGTTCGTAAAATGCGATATTAGACCACTTCCGCCCAACAAAGCAATGAGTTAGTCGCTGAAAAGACCGATTTTCACATGTGCCTTATAGTTTCTTATTTGTATCATTTGGCGGTTCCCAACTCCGCCAAGGCTTCGCTGGGCACAACTGTAAACCGCCTCAAACACCCCCAAAGGTCGCATTATAACCCCTCGGGTGGTTGTCTTTTTTGGTTCCGAACCGGAGTGGCGAGCCAATGAACCACGTAGGGTTCATGGCCATGCATCCCACGTGGTGCATGGCTAACGAAAAAATACCGCTAATCATGACGGTATTTTTGTGGAGAGGCCGAATGTTGAACCAGCGTGTATAATTAAAAAATGGAACAGTTGCCTCCCAAACGGGATCCAATATTTATATACATTATTGCAATAATGTTTTGGGTTGCATTTGTGATGTTTGTTGCCTTCTCTTTGTGCTACGGTCGATCTCGAGCTGGTCATGGTTTTTGTTACTCATTGTCTCCTGCGTCTCAAATGATTTTCTTTGTTACCGTGGCGATTTTTGCACTAATTACCGGAATAATTTATCAAATAAAGGGAGATTTCGAGTTTGAAAAATCTGTACGGTCGATAGAGTCCAATGTAATATTAATAATGCGAATTATTCTATTTACAGTTATCTCGGCGTTAATTCTTATAAGTGGATATTTTAGCCTTATTCATTACATTTCAACAAAATAATATGACAAAAAAAGTGGTTGGTCTTACGGGCTTAGTAATCTTGGTGCTTATAGCTGCTTGTTTATTTCTTTGGAAAAGTTCAAAAGAGCGAGTTTCCTTGAGCCAACGCAACGTTGAAAGAGGAGCCTCAATACAGGCTGGCCAGCAATCGAAGGAGAAATTTGCATGTCGATTTTCGGACAAAGATTATTGTAATTATCTACAGATTATTGCAACGAGAAATCCATACTTTGTAAAGTGGGGCCCAGCAACAGCGATTCTTGTAGACGGCAATGGAAATAAAACAGTAACTGTTGTAAGAAGTGATGGTGTCAATCAGGATATTATAATTTCAGTAAATAATAAGGAAATACAACGGCTGATATTGTTGGATGGAAAAATTTATAAAAAAGATGTCACCACTGGTAATTGGCAAACTCTTGAAGCTACTGACGCTAGAGTCAAAATGTTGAACACGCTTGATGCAAACAACGTGATCAATTTGAAGTCATTGTTGGAGAGCACAATACAACCAACAAAAATTGGAAGTACGGCATGCGGGGCATTAAAATGTTTTGAATATTATTTTGGCGACGTAAACGGCAAGCAAGAAGTACGGTTTGATAGTCAAAACTATCTTTTGAGAAAATTCAAAATGACTAACAAGGATGGCTCAACGCTCGAAGTTGCTCCGGATTACACGACCTCAAAAATATTGGCACCGTCTGTGTAGACTGAAAACTAAACAATAGTGTAGTCAGAGGTGGGATAAACTTGCAATTAGCTTTTTTATATTGAGTATTTTGGTTCGGTAGTCCACCGACCCTCGGAGCCACGTCGAATATAATCATATATACCTTGCGCGATAGGTTGCGCGATTATTGCGCGATTATTAATAACGTGCTATACTTTAAATATGTTTAATCCGCAGTACAAAATGACAGATGAAATCGTCAGTTTGCTCACGGAAATTGCCGAAGCGAAAGCGGTTATTGAACGTGCTAAGATTTTGCCGAAGCAAGAATTGCGCTTAAGACGGCAAGCGATGGTTCGTATGGCGCATGCGTCTACTGGAATTGAAGGAAATGAACTAAATATTCATCAGGTGGAAGCACTTGCCAATCACAAGAAAATTGATGCCACGGCCAGGGATATCTATGAGGTTGAAAACTACTTAAATGCTTTGCGATATATTTCTAAAGTTGTAGAAAAGAAAGATTCTATTTCGCAAAAAGTCTTATTAAAAATTCATCAATTTGTAACAAATAAAACACTGTCGGATGCGCAATCCGGGCACTTTCGTACAAGTCCGGTTTATGTTGTACGTCGAAGATTGGGGATGCCGGATGATATTGTTTATACCGCGCCAGAGGCGAAAAAAGTAGTTGCGCTTGTGGGGGATTTGATTAAGTGGATACAAGAAAGCAAAAGAAAGGAAATTAATCCCGTGATCGTTGCCGGTGTTGTGCATCAAGAGATTGCATCGATTCATCCGTTTGTGGACGGTAATGGAAGAACGGCACGGGCGTTAGCGACTTTAGTTTTATATGAACGCGGTTATGATTTTCGCCGTCTCTTTGCGTTGGAGGACTTCTATAACGAAGATCGTCCCTCGTATTATCAAGCAATCAATATTGGCAAGAATTACGAAGAAAGGAAAACAGATTTGACGGGGTGGTTGA
This sequence comes from bacterium, assembly GCA_030647555.1. Classification (NCBI taxonomy): domain Bacteria; species bacterium. Next base: position 2,538 of record JAUSJG010000017.1, read on the forward strand.
CTTATTTTGTCACTGGCTTTAAAAAAGAAATTGATCATGTCAGGTCGCAAGTGATTACGCTTGGTCGCAAGGGTGTGGATGTTGGCGTGGAGTCGCAAGTGTATCTTGAACCCGAACAGATTAAGATTCTTGATTTTCTTGAAGGGGTTGGCCGAATAACTGTGAAGGACGTCGTCGATATTTTAAATTGTCCTAAAAGAACCGCACAATTTAATCTTCTAAAACTAAAGAAAATAAAACTTATTACGCAAGTTGGCAGGGGGCCAACAACGGCTTATATTGTTAGCGAATAGTTAAAACGGTTAGTAAATCTATTTTTGCAGATAAACATGCCGTGTATAGAACGGTATTTTGGTTCCAGCCGTTGCTATCCACTTCGCTAAAGCTACGAGGGTCAAGAAAGCTATGGCCGGCAGGCGAACTTGTTCTGCTCCGGCGAGCTTAAAAAAATACCGCTAATCATGGCGATGTTTTTGTTTAGTCAAGTGGGGTGTCGAGTCAATTAATTTTTCTAGTTAGTCGGTTTGTGGGACAATGAAAAACATGACTGAGGGTATTCCAGCAGATAATTCCGAGCCGAAAACCACACATGAAAGTGTTGCCGAGGTTTCGAGAGAAACTCAAGAAAATTCTGGCTCGAGAGTTGCCACTGAACAAGAAAAACCGGAACGAGATTTAGGTGAAAAGATCGAGCAGACACAAAATGGACTGGCGTCTCTTAAACAATCTCTTGCTGGCGTACGTGCGAGCATAGGTGTTGAGACTCAAGGAGAAGATCCGGCAGTGGTTGATTTGGAACAACGGTTGGAAAAGCTAAGGGCGGAACAGGCAGACAAATTTTTACTGGTCTCAGAAAACCCTGAGTTTCAGAGGTTACTTCCAGGTTTCATTGAACAGGGCGAGCAGAGACCAGAGATTAAAAAGCCGTTAATTCACGGAACGAACTCTTATGCATTTAAGAGAATTATTGTTGATGGTTTTGTTCCGCAGGATGGCAGTAAAGTTCACAACGGGGAAAATGTCGCGCACCGCACAAATTTGGGCGAAGGTAAGAAAAATCCAACAAGCTTTCTTGAACCTAGCAAGAAAGGAGATCAACTTTCTCATTGGTATGCCATGATTGCCAGCGCAAAGCCAGAACTCGCTTTTGATTCGGAGGGGGAAATTGGAAATAGAACACAAAGGATTGTTGATGAAGTTTATGAAGGAGTAGATAAGGTGGTGGAAGATAGGTTTAAAGAAGAAACGCTAGAAACTCATCCGACGGAATCAAAATTGTCGGAAGCTGAAAAAACGGAAATGGCGAGAGAGGATTTAAGGCAAGAAATTCTTCATAAGGTTGCAGACAGAATGAAGGAGGGCGCGAATATTTTTAATCCAAAAGAAGCGACTGAAAAAATTGTAAAAATCGATGGGATAATCAACGGCGAACCAATCTCTATTGAGGAAGGTGAGAAATTATTTAGAGATTTAAGAATTGTTGATAGTATTCGTGCAATGTATGCTCCGCGTGGAAATAAAACACCGCGTTATCAGACAAAAGAAGTCATTATTAGTTTTCTTGCCGAGGCGACAAACGGGGATGGAGAAGCGCGCCAACTTCTGATGAAGCAAAAAAATGAAATTCAAGGAAAATTAGATGCATACGAAAGTCTTCCCGCTGAAGAACATGAAGAGATGAAGCTGTCATTTCCTTGCTTTATCACGGTCGAAGGGGATGGACTGGAAACAGTGAAATCGAATTGGATGCATAAAGTGGTTGAGTTTCAGATGTTTGATAGAACTGAACCCGGGAGAATTAAGCGGGTGGAGGTTCCCGAAAGTAAGATAGAAACAGTGCGACGGTGGCTTGTGGATGCTGGCCTCGCTGATGTTCAAGTTGTTCCAATTGAATACTTTGAAATGAAAGAAGTTATTGAACACAAACAATAGAGTGGGCAGGGGGGGCTATTTTTGCAGTTGACTAAGATACTTTACTGTACTAAAGTGGCGGTATGTTTGAAGAAATTATTCGGGTTACCGGAAAGGAAAAAGGAAGAACAAGTATTATTCTTGCCGGTGTGCACGGAAATGAAAAATGTGGTGTAGAAGCAATTAAAAGAGTTTTATTAAGCCTTGAAATAGAACGCGGTTGTGTTTTATTTGGGTATGGAAATCCTCGAGCAATGGAAAAAAATCTCCGTTTTACAGAAGCAAACTTGAACAGAATGTTTAAAACCGAAAATTTGCTCTCGGCAAACGAAAAACAGAGTTATGAGTATTCACGTGCCCAGTGCTTAAAGAAATATCTTGATCAGGCTGATGCGCTTCTGGATATACACGCAAGCACCACTCTTAATACCACACCTTTCATTATTTGTGAGGAAAACGCAAGGGAAAATGTCGTATTTTTACCAGCCAATCTTGTTGTATTTGGTTTCGACAAAACACAACCAGGCGGAACTGATTACTACATGAATAAAATTGGCAAAATCGGAATTTGCATAGAGTGTGGCTATCTCAATGATCCACAAGCAGTGCAAATAGCGGAAGATGCCATTTTTGCTTTCCTTAAAACTTTTGGACACATACAAAATAATTTGAAGCCAAAAAAACAATCATATATGTTGATGACTAAACTTTATATAACCAAAACAAATAATTTTGTTTTGTCGAAACCATTTTATGATTTTGAGAAGGTATCAAGAGGGCAAGAGATAGGAATTGATGGCGGAGAAGAGGTGTGTGCCGAAAAAGAGGGCGTCATATTATTTGCGACAAATCGAAATAAAATTAATGATGAGGCGTTTTTGGTTGGAGAAATAATATTATAAGTCATCAACATAGCCTCTTCCTGCTAGGGGATTTTTCAGTATGATGACTATGATAAATACGACTGATCGCGAGTTTGTAGCCACCCTTTCCTTGGTTAAGCCACTTTGAAATACGCGCAACGGTGGTTGAGCTAAGGCCAGTTTTTTCTTGTATTTGAGTATAGGGAGTGTTCTCCGCAAGTAATTGAGCAGCTTTCCAGCGGGAGGAGAATTCTACGATTTCCTTTTCGGTTAACAGGTCACGAAAAAACCGCTTGGCTTCTTTAGGATTTTTTAAGTCCAAAATGGCTTCAAGTAGTTCAGTTGATTGCGAGTTGTCCCAGACATCTTTCATATGCGCTTTAGTATAGTAAAGTGACGGAATATTGTCAATAGTAACTGTTTTCTAATTACAAATCGAAACAAAATAGTATGGTCGGGAGTGGAGTAGGTTGGCCTCTTCTTCTGCATAATTTAATATTGACATATTTGCCATAATGCGATAAAGTGGCAGGTCTTCATCGGGAATGAGTCTGATGAAGTGTTCGATCACAATCCAATGAACAATTAAGAAAGGAAGCGAAAATGTCCGAGCCTAGCGTTTCGCGGTGGCTGAAGCAGACTTTCTGTGTACACTGGCGGAAAATTACCCTTATTCTGGTTTTTTCTTGTCTCTTGGCGATTGTACGAGTGGCGTTTCCCGCTTTTTGGCAACTACTAATCGATCGAGCTGTTGAAGGTAAGGTCGATTACTCCTTGGTGGTGATTTTGATCATGCTTTTTCTTGGGCGAAGCGCGCCTGTGGTCGAATTTTTGCGGGGGAGATTTCTTAATCGATACGATTTCGACGTCCGTTTTCAGCTCTTCAAACATGTCTTGCGCCTGTCAGTGCCTTTTCACAAAGAGAAGGAATCGACAAAGGTGATGCTCGAAGCCAACAAAGGTGTCGGGGCGTCGGTAAGTTTGTTGAATATACTGCTGAGGGGCGAAGTTATTGCCGATATTCCGGTGGCATTTTTCGCTTTTTGCTATGTTGCTTCTCACAGTTGGGTCGCATTTGTTGTGATGGCAGTATTCGTTGTTGTTTTTCTTTTTCTTGGCTATATTCTTGGGGGGTGGATTGAGAAGGCAGAGGAAGAGCGTAACGAGGTTGATAACGAAGTATCGACACGCGAGCGGGAAATTGTGCAGCAAATTGAAACCGTTAAATTGCATTGTGCCGAAAGACAGGAGCATGATTGGTTTCGGGCTACGGGTGGACAAGTGTTTGATCTGGATAATAAGTTGGCAGTCTACTATAACTGTTTCCAGTTTATGTCCAGGCTGGCACAGATCTTCCCGTTTTGTATTGCGATGGTAATTTTTGTTCCCGATGTTGCTGCCGGTAGAATGACGATTGGAACGTTTATTGCTCTGCAAATGTATGGTCTTGCCGCTCTTGCGCCTGCCGGATTTTTGGGTGAAATGTATCAAGAAATCAAGACCAACATGGCGAAGCTTAAGCCCGCGTTGCGTTTGTTTGAACAACAACCAACCATTATGGAGAGTCGCAACCCATTGGAGATGGAACCGCTTCGGTACGAGATTAATCTGCACAACGTTTCGTTTCGTTATCCTTGTTCGGATGAGCCGGTCTTGGTCAATATTTCCTGTCGGATAGCGGCGGGCGAGAAAGTGGCTGTAGTTGGAAAGACTGGTTCTGGGAAGACGACGCTCGCACGGCTGTTGGTGCGATTTTATGATCCCGATCACGGCCTCGTCACAATGGATGGTGTCGACATTCGGCACTTGAGTTTTGAGTCGTTGTACCAGCAGGTCAGTTACGTGACGCAAGAAGTGCCGGTTTTTAGTGGGACGGTTGGGGAGAACATTCGTTATGGTCTTCCTGAATGCGGTGATGGGTTATTGAGAGCTGCTTGCGAGAGCGCCTCCGCCGGTTTTGCCCTGCGTCAGAATGACGGGTTGGAAACACGAGTGGGTGAGCTGGGCGAAAAGTTGTCTGGAGGAGAACGGCAACGACTGGCACTAGCGCGGGTTTTCCTTCGTCGTCCGTCGTTACTTATTTTGGATGAGGCAACCTCCGCGTTAGATCAGATGACTGAACGCGAAGTGCAGGAAGCATTTGACCGGTTGTTGCAGATGAACGGTGGAACCACGATGGTGGTCATTGCTCATCGCATCACGACGGTAAGAAATGCGGATCGGATCATGGTCCTGGACAAGGGGTGCATTGTCGATCAGGGAACTCATGATGAGTTACTTGATCGCTGTGTTCTTTACCAGGACCTCTGCCAAGGAATGGCAAGTTGAGGTTTAGATCCGACTAGTTATGCGCTGGTCGGTTTTTTATTCCAAACAATATTCGCGTTGTTTCCGAACACGCGATCGGCGGTTTTAAACGGTTTAAGGCCGCTTCCGATATTTATCGCAACAAACGAAAAAACATGGATGATCTGATGGGTGAAGTGGCAAACGGACTCTGGAATTTCCATCTTCAACAAGCAAGATAGCCTCCCAAGGGGAGGGGGCAATGTTGTTTAGGGCTTGGTAATAAATAAACGCTCCATATTCTGTTCAATACGCTCTGAAAACAGTTACTATGATTGAACAACGTAAAAGTTGCGCCACGTAAAGTCGCGTGACCACGTGGTTTTATGCGATGACAACCACGTTGTTTTACGCAACAAAATCTTTCAACGTACGGTTTAGTACGTCTCAAGATTTTTTCAATCAAAGACAGTCGTCTTTGAAGCGCATTGAACATAATATTGAAGCGTTTATTAATTACCAAGCCCTTAACAAGACCAGTCCGCAAAAATAACCGTAAAAAAGAACAATCAAGACCATAACAGCGTTGCGGAAAATAGACGGTCGTAAATGTTTTTTTAGTAACGTGTTATTTAAGAAAATAAGGAGAATTGAATAACCGAACATACTGAAAGCGTTAATGATCGCGCCGAGCGTGATCAGTTTCAATGGTTGATCAAAACCCAGCGATATCACGGTGATGCCAAAAAAAATCTGGATCCAGAGAATAATATAATAAGTAAGAGAAATATTGGCTTTATATTTTCTGCCGGCGAGGAGGAAATTCTCGGTGATTATGCGACTGGTCGAATCAAGGACGGTCATTTGCGTTGCCGATAGCATTACTCCTAAGACAACAAGCAGGATGGCACCGATAATCGGAGTGGTTTTTTGGCCAATAACGGCTGCTTCGTTTAATACGAAGTTGATTCCTGTATGGTTGCTTTCAAGACCGTAAGTGGTGGTGTAGGCTAATAGTGATAGGGTAAGCATTGTGAAAAGTCCTAAAACCCAAAAAACAAAAAAATGTTCCCAATTGATTAAGTGCCACCAGCGCTTGAATGTGTGAATGTTTTCGTCGTTAATCGGAAATGTGCTTCCGGAAAGATGAATTTCTTTATTGCCGGAGCCCTGTGTGAATACACTGGTGATGCGATCGGCGTGCAAACCCATACCGTAGCCCTTATCGCGTACGTAAAAAGATTGTGCCAGATTAAGGTTGCCACCCGCGCCGGAATAAGCCAGTGCGCCTAGAAAAGTGCCAATAGCGATACCCGCAGGGAGAAGAAAAAAGCCATCTCCAATGCCGACAAGACCGCGTGTTAAAGTCGAATAATCAGCCGACTTAGTCAGAAAAATCGTTAAAATGGTGAGCAAGGGTACGCTGAGAACAATTAGAAAAATTTGGATTTTTTCGACTGTTTGATAAAGAACCTTTCCTAGCGTGAGTAAAGTACCGATAAGTAAGAAAATGGCGACGGCGATCCAGTGTGTGTTACTGATTCCCAAAACCGAAGAAAGCAGTTGCGCGCCGGCCAAACCGATGCCGGGCCAACCAAACCCTAAAAAAGTGGAAATAATAAACCAGGCGGGAAGAAATTTTAATAATCTGGCAAAGCCGACGAAAACACTTTCTCCGTTGATTAATGCGTATCTTTCCACTTCCATGTTGATAAAAAATTGCATTGTGATACCAATGAGCGCACCCCAAATAATGCCAAGACCATAATTACTGCTTAGGTAGGGCCAAAGTATTACTTCACCACTTCCTAGTCCAAGGCCCAGCAAAATAAAACTCGGTCCCAAAAGTTTTCTAAACCGGGGCGGAGGAGGCAAATGTTTAATTCCCAAAGGTATTGTACTTCCTAACATAGTACTTATCATTATAAACTAGTTTGGTGATTAATGAGAAAGCGTGAAAAATGTTTGATAAGTGGCGACATAAGTATTTGTGGTTGTTTTTGCTTGGGATTATTTTTGCGATATTTGTTGTAAATTCTGAAACGACGAAAGGTTTGTTGTCACAGTTGGCGCAGTATGGCTATGCGGGAGCATTTTTTGGGGGTGTTCTGTATATTTTCACTTTTACAACCGCTACCGGGCTTGTTGTTATTACCGAACTTGGACAAACAATGAATCCGTTTTTGGTTGGTATTATTGGGGGAGCAGGAGCGGTTTTTGGCGATCTGCTTATTTTTATTTTTGCAAGAAAGAGTTTGGAGAAGGAAATTAAGACTTCCTTGAAGAAAGTGGGCGGAAATTTCTTGTTGAGGATTCTTGAATCAAAACCGTTGAAGTGGTTTTTGCCTTTGATTGGAGCGGTAATTATCGCATCCCCGTTTCCTGATGAAATAGGGGTTAGTCTGATGGGAATCAGTCGGATTAGTATGATTAGATTTTTCCTTTTGGCTTATGTGCTGAATACGGTTGGGATTTTTATTATTGTTTTGGTCGGCAAGGTGGTATTTTAACTAATGTTGTTTTTTATTGGCACCGTTTATGTGGTTGTGTGGCGAAAAATAATTAATTTGGTTGGCGGAACTTTGATGGTTTTGGCGATAGTGATGGGCTTAACGTCGGTGTTGTCTAACCAGCATTTTGTCTAGTTGCTTCCATTTATCGCTTTGGTGTTGGTGGATATTGGCGCGCGTAACGGTTCTAATTGATCTTTCCTTATTAGTCAGATAATTACATAGATACAAGTTTGTATCGTCGAAACTAAAGTTGTTATAATATACATATGAGTAAAAAAGTGTTGGTGGGTATCAGTATTTTCGCAGCAGTCTCTCTTTTATTTATTGCGAAACCTGTTTTCGCGCATCATTCAGGGTGTCATAATTTACATACTTGTCCGTCTGATTCCAGCGCCTATGTTTGCGGTGATTTGGGATATCCGTGTGACGGGTCGACGAGCGCGGCAAAAATTTCAATCAAACAAATCAGTGTTCCATTGGTGATCGAGAAAGCATTTTTCGATACGTTTGGTCGCAAGCCAACGGACTTCGAAAGTGCCTATTGGAAAAATCGTTTTCGGAATGATAAAGATGGACTATATAAAATCAGACGGACGATGGCTTGGTATGAGTTTATTGGTTCTTTTGGTCCAAAGGTCTCTATTGCTACCACGAAGGTGCGTTTGGTAAAAAACATGAACGCAATTTTTGCGAGTGTATATGGCAGGAAACCTTTTGAATCCGAAAATAGATATTGGTTAGGGAGATTGGAGGATAAAAAAACCGAGGCCGAGATAAAAAATACAATGTTATTTCATAAGGGGAGCAACATTGCGCATTAGAACATTTTTAGCTGGCATAGTGTCGATTTTTTGACGAATAAAAAGCAAATTATTTTTGTGGCTGGTTTTGTTCTTTGATGTCAATTTTTAAACCGCGTAGCCATTTGGCGCACTCTTCCCGCAAACATTCTTCTTTCCATTGGTACCATAATTTTAAGAAGCGTTCGTCCGAATATTCCAAACAATCTTTAAATCGGCGAAACGCGCCTTTTCCGTTAAGGGCGATTGCTAATTTATCCGCCAACTGTGAATCTTCTTTTGCGACGACGTTTTCCGTGAATTCTTTCATCCAGTTATATGACACGTAGGAAGGAAGGCGTTCGATCGGCACAAATTGGTTATTATCTTCTATTTCATTAAGTTTTTCCGATGCGTCTTCATCGTACTCGGAATAAAATTCAATTTCCCCGGTTTTGGTGTTCAAAAAGTATTGGTTGCTTAGATCATTATCTTCCATGGCGATTTCAAGCATATCCAGATCGATCTCTTTTTTATTGGGAAGCAGAAATTTGAGTTTGTTCATATTGTTTTTGTACTACTTTGACGCGAAAAGACAAGTAATCATTCACTGCTTAAGGAAAAGACGCGTTAGTCACCTCCGAAGTGGCCCCTCGACCATGAGCTCCCTTCGGCTGTGAGCTCAGGGTTGTCGAACAGCGGGGTCGAATGGTGCCGAGGCACTTCTTCGGAGGTGGTGTGGGTTAGTAAGGGATTGTGTTTTTCGTATTCTTGCGTAAAATAAGCTAAAGGCTATAATTATTCTAATCTCTAGCTTATGAAGTACGAAAAAAGACCAATTTCCGATATATTGCGTTCCAATAAAACAGTCTTTACTTTTAAAGACATTTCTTTGATTTGGGGAGATAATGATAAAAAAGCCACGATCGCCGGCGTTAATTATTACGTAAAAACCGGCGAGTTATACCGCATTCGCCGAGGTATCTACGCCAAGGATAAAAAATACGACAAGCTGGAATTGGCCACCAGGATTTTGGTTCCGTCTTATGTCAGCTTTGAAACAGTGTTGACGCGGTCGGGAATTAATTTTCAGTACTATGAAAGAATTACCGTTGCTTCGTACCAGACGCGCGAGATTGTAATTGACGGGCAAACCTATTCTTATAAAAAAATTAAAGATTTTGTATTGACCAATTCTGCCGGCGTTGTGCATACGGGTGAAACCTCCATGGCCAGTCCCGAGCGTGCATTTTTGGATACAATTTATATTCATAAGGACTACCATTTTGATGTGATGGATTCATTGAATTGGGACAAAGTTTTCGAACTGTTGCCGATTTATAAAAACAAACGTATGGCGAAAAAGGTTAACGAATTTTATAATTATTATAAAGCCACAAAATAACTTATGGTTAAACCCACTTTCAACACGGCTCTTCATAAAAACGTGATGTTTCAAATTCTTAAGGCGATTTATTTCGACACGACGGTCGCGTCGCTTTTGGGTTTTAAGGGCGGAACGGCCGCGTTGATGTTTTATGAACTTGATCGGTTTTCGGTTGATTTGGATTTCGATTTGCTTGACAGAGACAAAGAAGATTTTGTTTTTGAACGCATTGAACAGGTTGCCAAAAAGTATGGCAAAATCAAAGATGCGCAGAAAAAGCGATTTAATTTGTTATTTGTGCTTTCATATGAAGATAAAGCGCGCCAGATTAAGCTTGAAATTAATCGTCGTGCTTTCGGCTCGCACTATGATGTAAGGAATTATTTGGGCGTGTCTGTACCGGTGATGGTCAAGGAGGATATGTTTGCTCATAAACTTATGGCGATGCGTGAACGAATCGGAAAAACTAGCCGGGATATTTATGATGTCTGGTTTTTCTTGGAACACCGCTGGCCGATTAATAAAGAAATCGTCGAACAGCGCGCGGGGGTGCCGTTTAAAAAATTAATTGAACAATGTATTGAGAAGCTGGAAAAGATGAATAACCGTGATATTTTGGGCGGTTTGGGGGAATTGCTCACCGAACCCCAAAAAGATTGGGCGCGCGCGAAACTGCGAGAGGAAACAATTTTTCAGTTAAAAGCGCGTCTGGAAAGCGAGAAGTAAGAAAGAGTTTCATTTGTAAAAATCTTTTATGACAAACGAAAATATTAGTGTTGAAAATCCTGATGACGGTAAAATGTTAAGAAAATTTATAGACGGAAGTGAGAGAAATGTTGCTGATTTGCCGTCGATGTATATCGGCAGGGGCGTGTATAAACCGGGTTGGCGCTGGTCGACGCATGCAGGCGTGCAAACAGGAAAAGAATCGGCGCATCATATTGGTTACGTTATCTCGGGAACCATGGCAGTTAATGGTCCAACCGGAAAAGAAGAAATAATCAATCAAGGAGAAGCGTTTGAGTTGAGTCCAAATCATGACGCGTGGGTGGTTGGTGATGTTTCATGTGTCGCACTTGATTTTGAAGTTAAAAACGAGACACAGTGAAGCAATTTTTCAATGGTCTAATTACGGGGTTAACTTTACAATTAGCTGTTGGTCCGGTTTTCTTTTTTATTGCTAACATGACTATCCAGGGCTCTACTGTTAATGGTTTTGCAGGGGTATTGGCGGTAACACTTGTTGATTACATTTATATTTTATTATCAGTTTTTGGGATTGGACAAGTTATTCAACGAACTAATATAAAAAAGATATTTGGAATGGTTAGTTCATTAGTCTTGGTGATTTTTGGTTTTATGCTAATCAAATCCTCAGTGAATATGGTAATAGGAGAATCAATAGCTACTACGCCGACAGAACCATTGATCAGTTTTGGTTCAGTCTTTCTAATGACAATATCGAGTCCAATGACAATTATGTTTTTTACAAGTCTGTTTACAGCAAAAGTCCTGGAGTATGGATATGTAAGAAATGAATTATTGAATTTTGGGTTAGGAACTGGTTTTGCCACTTTCGTATTTATGGGAATATCAGTCATAATATTCTCGTTTATGAAAGGGATTATTCCAATATTTTTTGTGCAGATTCTTAATATCGGCGTTGGTGTTTTGTTGGTTGGGTATGGTGCCTTCAGGTTTGTGAAACACGTAAAACAATAATAGCGAAGCTATTGGTGGAGTGAATTACTATCTACTTTCTTATATTCGTGATTCTAATTTTATTCCTCCTCACTAATACTCCGAGCCCGCAGGCTCGAGGGATGAAGTATATTCAGTCTTTCAAGACGGACAAGCACTGATGCTTGAGCGCCATATGATACCCCGACCGTAAGGTCGGGGAGATTCATTTTTTGCTTTTGCTATCCTGTGACAATAGAATTGTGAGAGTGAGAGAGTTTGTATTTTGTAAATATTGTGATATTGTCGAGAGGTGTTTTTCATTCCTTTTGAAAAAAAGTTTCAGGAAATCGCGGGTAAGGAGACACGAGGCATAATCATTTCACAAGACGGATTGGACATACCGCGTGGGACTTACTTTTTTCTTGAAAGCTATTGTGATGATCGAGATTGTGATTGTCGTAAAGTAATGATAAGCGTGATAGACGTGAAAAATCCGAAGCGTGGGCCATTGGCGACGATTGGTTTTGGTTGGGAAAACGCGGAATTTTATGTGAAATGGATTTATGATGATGATCTTGGCAACGAATTAACCGGTTCTTATTTGGATGGATTACAGCAAACCGAGTTATCCGTAAGTTTTCTTAAACTTTGGAAGGAATTGGTTCAAGATCGGGCGTATGTTGAAAGGATAAAAAAGCATTATGAAATTTGGAAAGGACAATAAATGAAAAAGCAAGCGAAGACAATGGCGATGGAAGTTGAAGATTTGGACGTGTTGATCGAGGAAGCGACAGTGGATTGCAACGACGAAGTTGATTGTCGGGCGGGCTTTATGGCGATGATTGAGGATTTTGTTTTGTGTCCGTTTGACGCGACGGTAAAGGGTCAATCCGTGGAAATAGAAAATGTCTTCGAAGAAAATTACGGAATAAGAGTTTTAGCGCGGACAAAAGACGGAACATTTCCGCTGGATGTTTTAGACATCAAATTTGATCGAAAACGCAACGGGTGCTGGTGGTTGGCTGCGTATCAAAATGGGCAAAAGGAAACTTGGGAGACGAGGAATGATGGGGTTTAAAACAAGGAAATTATCGAAAAATTGGCTTTGGATAGCAAATATAATAACATAAAATAGTATATGTAAAGTGTAATTGACAGGTAACCCTAATGGGGTGTAAACTGCAATTGACATTAAATTAAGAACTGACCATGAATAACGAACAAAAGTCTAAAATTATCAATTACTTAAATGATCAGGTCTATCAGGCCGAATTTCGAGCAAAAGCCTATGTCTTTGATGAAGATAATCAAAGACGGCCGAACCGTAATATTTACGTAAAAATTAAGAAATATCTTGACGATTTTTATCATGGCGATAGAAGCGTGCGCTGGTTAACCTTGACTGGCTTACGTGGATCGGGAAAAACAACTCTGATGGCGCAGGCGTATTGGGAAACAAAAAGTTTTGAAGCATACAAACTTTATATTTCGGCCGATCATATCGTTCAGATATTGGGGTTGAATTTATATGATGTGCTGATGGTGTATGAGGAATTGATCGGCATGCCGGTAGAGAAATTAGAAAAACCTTTATTTCTTTTTATTGATGAGGCGCAATATGACGAAAAATGGGGCATTGTGCTGAAAAATATTTATGACCGATCCAATAAAGTTTTTATTTTTGTTACCGGTTCGTCCGCCTTGGCGATGAATGTTAATCCCGATGTTGCAAGAAGAACAATTTATGAAAAATTATTTCCATTAAGCTTTACGGAATATCGAAAGATAAAAGAAGGCAGATTTGAAGAAAAAGGTTTATGTTCCGAAATGCGGCGCGCCGTTTTCGAATCGGCATCGGCAAAAGATGTATTTGATAAAGTTAAAAATTTGGAAAAGAAAATTAATTCGTATTACTTTGGGTTGGATAAAAATGAGATAGATAAATATCTGCGGTACGGTTCTTTGCCTTTTATGGTTTCTTTAAAAAACGAAGCATTGGTTTATGATCAAATTAACAAAACACTTGATCGGATAGTTAACAGCGACGTTGCAAAAACCGGACGATTTAATTTGGAAATCGTATCAAAAATACCTGCGATCTTGTATGCTCTCGCTGACATGGATCAAGTGAATTTTTCAAAATTAGCGGGAACATTTGAAATTAGCCGTCCTAAAATAATGGAAATTTTCGATGTTTTGGAACGTACTGAAACATTGATAAGAGTTTATCCGCACGCCTCACATTTGGGACAATCGAGAAATCCGTCTAAATACCTGTTTTCTTCGCCGGCTTTTCGTGCGATGTATTTTAGTATGATCGGTAATATTATTTCGGGAGAAAACGCTAAAGGAAAGTTGCTTGAAGATTTGGTTGGGATGTATTTAAACAGATTCTTATACAAAAAAATAAATACTTCCTTGACTTATGATAATGGTCAGGGCGGAGCCGATTTTATTATCGGTTATGGCAAAGATAAGGTTGTCTTGGAGGTGGGGGCGGGGAATAAGGGTTATAAACAAATTGTCAAAACGGCTCAAAAAGTGCCGGCTAAATACGGTCTGGTAGTTTGCGATAATGATCTTGATTATAGTGAAGAAAATAATGCGGTAAAAATACCGTTGAAATATTTTTTACTGATCTGATTTACACACAGGATAAGGAAAAGACGTGTTAGACCACCTTCAAGGTGGAGCACGGTTGCTCTTCCTTGAAGGTGGTGTGGGTTATGCGTCGGCGCGAACCTAAACCACTTCCGAGGAAGTGCTTGACCCTGCGAGGGTTGCCGATAAAGCACCACCTCGGAAGTGAACACTTGCGGTTCTTCCCAAATTTGATATTTTGGGCATAATTGATTAATGGTAAAAGATACTACGAAAGAATCAAAAGAATCGAAGGTTTCGTATCACAAAAAACCGGAAAATATGACGGTGGATGAGTGGCAGCGGGAGTTGCGCAAGGCCTTTGTGAAGGACAAAAAGCAAGAATTCGTTGTGAAGTATTTAGACGGCGAGCATCCTGTTTTTGCCGATTATACGGTACAGAATCTTTCCAGCGGTACGTCTTATAAAGTGGCGTTAAGAAGCAGGGAATCCGGGCCGAATTTTTGCACTTGCCTTGATTTCAAAACCAACATGCTGGGCACCTGCAAGCACATCGAAGTCGTCTTGTATTACATTAATAAAGACAAAAAGCTCGTATCCTTGCTGAATGAAAATTATCGTCCGTCTTATTCTTCCATTTATCTCAAGTATGGGTCGGCGCGCGCGGTGATGTTTAGAATTGGCATCAACAACGCGGAAAAATACGAGGAATTGGCGCGGAAGTATTGCGACAAACAATATCGTCTTTTACCCAGCACGTTTAATCGGATTGACGAGTTTCTGAAAGCGGTGGAAAAAATCAGCAGTGACTTTCGTAGTTATCCGGACGCGTTGGATTTTATTATTACCGCGCGAGAAGATCGCGCCCGTTGCGCGTTGGTTAGTCGCAAGATTGCGTCGCGCAAGGAAAAATTTTTCGCTAGTTTTTTGAAAGTGCCGTTGTATTCGTTTCAGCAAGAGGGAATTATTTTTGCCGTGCGGGCGGGGCGCTGTCTTATCGCCGATGACATGGGATTGGGTAAAACCATTCAAGCGGTGGGAGTGGCGGAGTTATTGCGCAAGGAATTCGGCACCAGCAAAGTTTTGATTGTTTGTCCCACTTCGCTCAAATATCAGTGGCAAACGGAAATCGCGCGTTTTTCGGATAGCAAAGCGCAAGTGATGGAAGGAAGTGCACTGGATCGTTGGAAAATTTATGGGGCGGGTAGTGTGGAAAATTATTATACGGTCACTTCCTACAACGTGATTGAAGCCGACTTAAAGGCAATTAACCAGGCGGAATTTGATTTGGTGATTTTGGATGAAGCCCAGCGGATCAAAAATTGGCAAACTAAAACGGCGCGCGCCGTGAAACGGATTGTTTCCCGTTATGCCGTTGTTTTAACCGGCACGCCGATTGAAAACAAACTGGAAGAATTATATTCGATTATTCAGTTTATCGATCCTTATAAAATGGGGCCGTTGTATCGTTTTTTGGAGGAGCATCAGATGCGTGACAAAACGGGTAAGGTGGTCGGTTACCGCGAGTTAAATAAAATTCAAACGTTATTGTCCGATGTGGTTATTCGGCGTACAAGAAGCGAAGTGTTGAAACAACTGCCCGGGCGCACGGACAAAAATTTATTCGTACCGCTGACCAAGGAACAAGACGATATTCATCAAGATTATGCCCAAGAAGTTTCTAAATTGGTTAATAAATGGAAGCGGTTTGGTTATTTGGACGAGAAAGACCGGCAAAAATTATTGATTTCGCTGAATTGTATGCGGATGGTTTCCGACAGTACGTTTATTTTGGATCAAGAAACGCGTTTTGATACCAAGATTGAGGAGTTGATGAGTATTCTGGAAAACTTGTTGATGGCGGCGGATCAAAAAATTGTGGTGTTTAGCCAGTGGGAACGGATGACCAGATTGGTGGGGAAAGAACTGGAAAATCGCCGTGTCGGTTTTACGCATTTGCACGGTGGCGTACCCAGCAAAAAGCGCAAGGCGCTATTAGACGAGTTTAGCAACAACACGGATTGCCGCGTGTTTCTTTCCACGGATGCGGGCGGGGTGGGACTAAATTTGCAATGCGCGTCCGCGATAATTAACCTTGATTTGCCGTGGAACCCGGCAGTGTTGGAACAACGGATCGGACGCATTTACCGGCATGGCCAAAAGCGCAACGTTAGTGTGATTAATTTAGTTTCCAAAGGCAGTATCGAAGAACGAATGCTGGATTTATTAAAATTTAAGGCCTCGTTGTTTGCGGGTGCTCTAGACGGCGGAGCGGATGAAATTTTTATGGGTGAAGATAAATTCAAACGCTTTATGGGACAGGTGGAAAAGATTACGGCGGTGCCGATGCGAAATGAACCTATAACCTTAAGCGAAACGGATGCGCAAAAAGATGCAAGTGAAAAGAAACCAACCCAACAGTCAATGCCGTTAGAGGAAAAAGTGGCACAAACTGTACCGACTGAATTGTTTGCGTCGGCGGCCAAATTATTCGGTAATTTGTCCGCGGTTTTGGCTGATAAGCAGAATTTGGAAAAAGTTACGGCGACATTTGTGGGAAAAGACAAAGTTACGGGAAAGCAATTTTTGAAAATTCCGCTGGAAAACGAGCAAGCGGTAAAAAATGCGGTGGATGCGGTGAGTAATTTGTTAAGCGTCTTTTTGCCTCGCACGTAATTTTGGTTTGATTTTCCAATAATGACTGCCGTTACGCACCAACTTACTGCTCTTACTGTCGCGTCCTGGCTACTCGTTGTCTATCCACAAAATGGTGGACCGGTTTTGGCTACTATTGCCCTGATCGCCGTGATGGTTGGTGCACTTACCCCGGACCTGGATCAGCCGGCCGCGAATTTGGGAAATCGGCTGTTGGGCGCAAAAGTAGTTGGTAGGATCGCTAATAAATTTTCCGGTGGACATCGGCATTTTACGCATTCAATTTTGGGTCTTTTGGCGATTGGCTACGGATTACATTGGATAATTAATCACTGGTTGGCGCCAAACTTGGTAATCGGCGCCCAGCTCGTGTGGTGGGCGTTTATGGGTGGCTACGCAAGTCATATTATTGCCGATACGTTTACTGATCGCGGTGTGCCGTGGTTGTGGCCGCTGCCTTGGCACTTTCAATTACCTCCAGGACCGAATGTGTTTCGTGTAACAACCGGAAGTTTTGTGGAACTGTTTATTTTGCGTGGGGCGCTACTTATCGTGTTAGTCATAATAATAAGATCAAATCTGACGTTGTTTCTGAATTTTTGGAAATAGTAATTGCACTATTGTGTGTGATTTAACATCATGTTATTATGTTAGCAGTGGATAAAAATACTTTTAACAATACTTCCATGGATTCATCATATAATTCTTCAACCACAAAGCCATTATTTCGCGGGACGCAGGTAGTCTGGTATATTCTCGGAATTATCGAAATATTGTTAGCTTTTCGTTTTATCTTTAAATTGTTGGGGGCGAATCCCGCGGCGGGCTTTTCCAGTTTTATTTACGGTGTTACCTATATTTTTGCCACGCCATTTTTGAGCGTCTTTCGCAGTAGCCGAATTGTTGAAGGCAGTTTGTTTGAGTGGACAACTTTGCTCGCGATGTTTGTTTATTGGGTGATCGCGGCGGGTATCATCAAACTATTTAGTATGGGAAGAACCGTTTCTACGCCGGAAGCGGCGGAAAAAATGGATGAGCAGGAAACAAAATAACGGTTTAAATATTAATTATTTAATTATATGGGAATCATCGTTTGGATAATTTTTGGAGGATTGGTGGGCTGGGTTGCGTCTCTGATAATGAACACAGACGGCCATCAAGGAATTTTCCTCAATATTATTGTTGGGGTTATTGGAGCCGTTATTGGCGGTTGGCTAATGGGGTTGGTGGGTAAAGGTGGCGTTGTCGGGTTCAATTTTTATAGTTTTTTAGTGGCTCTATTGGGAGCGTGCGTTTTTGTCGCGGTATTGAAAGCAATTCGAGGCTAGTTTTATTCTTTTGGGGGAGGAAAGTGAGTTAGTTGTTATATGGACGTATTAGTAAAAGCAGATATTTTCTTTTTTATCTCAACCGTAGCAACAGTTGTATTGACAATATTGGCTTCGGTTCTCTTGTTCTATCTAATTAAGGCCGGAAAAAATTTCTACAAACTATCGGAGGCTCTAAAGGGCGGTTTTAAAGAATCAGAAGAATTTGTCATGGATCTTAAGGAACGTTTGGAGGAAAATATGGTTTTTCGTCTTTTCTTTCCCCCTGCACGCCGTGGGCGACGGATGGCGGGTAAATCAGAAAATGAAAAGAAGTAATAAAATTTAACTAATAATATTAAAAAAATGAAAAATAATATAAAAGAAGATGGCTCAGGGATTGTAAAAATGGCCGTTGTTGGCGCGGGCATCGCCGGGTTGGCCGCGGCAGCTTATTTTTTTCTTGGCCCCAAAGGCAAGAAGCATCAAAGGGATGTAAGGGCTTGGGCGATTAAAATGAAGGGTGATGTTATAGAAAAACTTGAAATGGCCAAAGAAATCAGCGAGCCTGTTTATCACGAAATTATTGATTCTGTCGCTACTGAATATGAGAAAGGAAATAAAGCCAGTCACGAGGAGATAGGCGCGTTGGCGCAAGATTTGAAAAAACATTGGAAGACGATTAGCGGTTCAGCACGAACGGCGAAGCGCGATATCGTGAAAAGCGCGGGAAGAGTGGCGAAGAAGGCGGGCATAATATAAATATATGAGAGGATCTAGTTACTTTTCTATAGTCGCCGGAGTTGGCGTGTTAGTTTTGTTTGGTTTAGCGGGGCCAGTCGTCGTACTTGCGGCATCATCACCATCCCTGGGAACGGCCGGTACGTTTGGCATTCTTTCCAGTACCTACACCAATACGGCAGGAGGAACCACCATTACCGGAGATCTTGGCTATACTACCGGACCAGCGGTAGCACCCACCGTGAGTGGCACAACGCACACGGCGGATAGTACTTATAATCAAGCAGGGTTAGATCAAAATGCCGCTTTGAGCAATCTCAATAGTCAAGCATGTACTTCTCTCGGTAGCGGTGCGGTTGCCCTAAACACAGTAGATATCGGAAGTGGCGCCGGAATATTTACTCCCGGTTGTTATTCCAGTGGTGGCGCAATGACTATAACTTTAAGCACAACCGTTACACTTAATGGTTCCGGAACATATATTTTCAGACCGGGTGGCGCGCTTACCACAGGAGCGAATTCGATAATTGCGTTAACGGGTGGAGCAACAGAATGTGATGTCTTTTGGACGCCAACCGGAGCCACCACGCTGGGTGCCAACTCTACTTTTAAGGGAACCGTCATTGACGCGGCAGGTATTACTATCGGTAGTACGGTAACTTGGGCAGGAAGGGCGCTGGCCTTTGGTGGAACGGTTTCCACCGCTTCAGACACAATTACAGTTCCGACATGCACCGCCACGGCAGGCATCCTACGGATTGTTAAGACAGTGATAAACGATAGTGGTCGCTCCGCAACCGCCGGTGATTTTAATTTGCATGTTAAACTTTCCGGTACTGATGTCGCGGGAAGTCCCACTGTTGGTACCGCTACACCCGGAACTTCATACTCAATTGCTGCTGGTGCGTACGTAGTTAGCGAAGACGCGGTAGATAATTATTCACTAACTTTCAGCGGTTCTTGCGATTCCAGCGGTAACGTAACGATCACGGCGGGTGACGATAAAACTTGTACGATCACGAATAATGACAATGCGGCCGTGGTAGCCGGAAGTACTGGTACTTCCAGCGGTTCCGGTACCGGTACCGGCAGTGCTAATAATGTTAATATTTTATCCTTACCCCGTGGCTTGCCACGGGGTCCTTGTAAGGAGGGTGTCGGGAACATTCGTTCCTGACTCATAACTAACCAAAGAAACTTCTGCATACCCCGCGGCTGGCCGCGGGGTGTTTGATTCATGTTGTAAAAACGGCGGTTCCTTCAATTTTGAGTTCAGGACCCGAGTCCGTCACTTTTACCTACAAAGTTACAACCTTAAGCGACATGTCATTAAGCAATGTCAGGGTCACCGACAATAAATGTAGCCCGGTAAGGTTCGTTTCTGGTGACAGTAATAATGATTCACGGCTTGATCGGACTGAAACGTGGACATACAACTGTACTAAAGTGGTTTCTGAAAGTGAGACAAATATCGTTACCGCTCGGGGTACCGCCAATGGTTCGGATGTACAGGATACCGATACGGCAAATGTTGTTGTTTCTTCGCCTGTTCCTGTTCCGGGACTGCCGAATACGGGTGTTGACCCTGAAGCGCAGCGTACACCATGGAATATAATTATGCTGTCCGGTATTATCCTCTTGGTTTCCACTTCACTTGTTCAATTTCTAAGAAAAAGCACGATTTAGACAGACGTTTTGGCGAATTAATAAATGTGCTTTGTTTAAGAGGCACAAAAGGCCCCGCCAAGGCGGGGTCTTGCTATTTAATAATTACCAAGCCCTTACTATGCATTTGAAAAGCTTATCAAGACACGAACTGCTTAATGTAATCCTTATCGGTTTTGCTGTCTTTGGTGTGCTCATTTTTGATTCAGTTTCTAAAAGCGCCAGCCGGAGCGCTCCAAGTCCGCGTGTTGAAAATGTCACTGCTCCCCCAAAACAGGAAAAAAAAGCTGATTTGCCGGTGCGACTGAAAATTCCCGCAATCGACGTCAATGCCACTATAGAATATGTGGGGCTTACTCCCGATGGGGCAATGGATATCCCCCAAAAACAGGAAAACGTGGCGTGGTATAAGCTTGGCAACCTGCCCGGGGAGATAGGCAATGCGGTCATTGCCGGTCATTATGGAACGTGGAAAAATGGGAAGGGGTCAGTGTTTGATAACCTGCACAAATTGCGCAAGGGCGATAAAATATCCGTCGAAAACAGCAAGGGTGAAACCAGTACTTTCGTGGTGCGAGAAAGCCGTAGATACACTCCAAAAGCAGATGCATCGGAAGTATTTATTTCAACAGACCAGAAAGCGCACCTCAACCTTATTACGTGCGAAGGAGAATGGAATAAAGTTTCCAAAAGTTTTTCCCAACGACTGGTGGTATTTACTGACAAAGAATAATAAAAACGTAATTACGCCAGTCCCCTAAGTTGACTAAATACCGAGTGTTCAACAGAATGAAATCATACTCTTAATAGAATCTATCAATATGGAAAATACCAATCAAGCAACAACTCCCGCATCCGCGCCAAAAAGTAATAAAACATTGATCATTGTTATTATTGCAGTTGTTGTCTTGCTAATTGTCGGCGGTAATATGGTTAAAGGATATTTCGGTCGCAAGATGAGTGAAAAAATCGGTGAACGGCTCGGCGAGAAAATTTTGGAAAATGGCACGGGAGGAAAAGTTGATATCAATAACGGTTCCGTCACATTCACCGGCAAAGAAGGAAAAATGGAAGTTGGAACTTCCGCGAAATGGCCGGAGGATATGCCTTCGGATGTTCCAAATTTTTCGGCTGGGGAAATTACCGCGGCCGTGCGGATTAATAATGCCAGTACGAACGGGTGGTCAGTGATTGTAAAAGATGTTGAAGGAAAACAGGTGGTGGATTATGTAAAAAAATTGGAGTCAGCAGGCTGGAAAACTATCAGTCAGGTGAATTTTGGCACCGCGATGTATCAGCTTGAGAAGGGTGACTACAAACTTAATTTCGCATACGACGCGACCTCGAAAGGTGTAAATTTGGTGATTGAAAACAGTAAAAAGACAAATTAGTATTAAGTCTAATGGAAGAAGAAAATAATCCAAAACCGCCGTTGATTCCGGACATTTTAAGCAAAGATGTTCCGGAAGGGTTTTTGGCGGATGAGCAGGTTTATGATGCATTGGATTTGGGTAAATTGTCGTTAGCGGGTATAAAAGCGCGGCAAGTGAAATTGAAGGAATCGAAGTTTGTTGGTTTTGATTTAAATCTGGCCGAGTTGAAGAAGATTGAAATCAGTAATGCAAGATTTACAAATTGCAACTTTGCCAACACAAAAATGCGCGAAGGAAATGTGGAGAGGGTGGAATTTGTGTCTTGTCAGATGATGGGGGTGGATTTTTCAGAGGCGATTCTTTCGCATATCAGATTTGTCGATTGTCGGATCAATAATCATCCACGGGGAGGGTCGAGAATCCCCCGCCTTTAGGCGGAGGCTTCAGCTTAACGATCGTTTAGTCTACAGTACGAGGTATGTTGCATTACCGTACTACCACCCACAGC
>JAUSJG010000018.1 GCA_030647555.1 bacterium
AAAGGCCACTGTTCTTTTTGATTCGGCGATTTCTTTAAATAAAGTTTCTCGGCCCTTCTTGTGTGGCAAGAATCCAAAAAAAAGAAAGTCTGACGCGGGAAGTCCTGAAATAGAGAGGGCTGAGACAACCGCCGAAGGTCCAGGGATTGCGACAATATTTAAAGTGTCGCCAAATTGCTCCCGCAATTTGGCGACAAGGTGGCTCCCCGGATCTGAAATTGACGGCGTCCCCGCATCCGACACCAATGCCAAATTTTTTCCCTCTTTTATCAACTCTGCTATCTTTTCTATCGGCTTCCCGCTTTTTTGTTCGTTGTAAGTTGTAAGTTGTTTGTTGATGATTCCGTAATGTTTCAGTAGTCTTTGCGTCATCCGAGTATCTTCACACAAAATAACATCCACCTCTTTGAGCACCCGAATTGCCCGAAAGGTAATATCTTCCAAATTTCCTATAGGCGTTCCGATAACATATAAAGTGGGCATAAGTGCACTCTATATAAATAAAACAGCGAGGGCAAGCCCCGCTGGTTTAAGGTTCCTCATACAAAAAAATGGAAATGTGTATTTGTTCGCCCCACTTCTTAATGATTTCCTGAGTTCGGGGAAGACCATAATCAACAATCTTTGGTCGACCAAATATATCCTGACAAAAATTTTCCGGATTGAGAAAATGGTGGCCATCGCGAATAACTTCGCCGTTGGTTATCCCAAGTACTGGCATCCAAAACATTCTTGTCCACCACTTGTCCCTATTGTATTCATCTTCAAAAGGAATTCTGACAGGACGTCCATATTTCTGGATGTTCACAGTACCAAAGAAAGAAAAATATGTTGGTTGTAGAAACGGATGCTTTGTGCGCGAGTAAAACCGATATTCACGCCAATTGCACGCAATTCCATGAAAAAGCGCCCATTTAAGGCCCTCCATGCAATCTACAGAATAATCAACGAATTCTCTCTTTAGCCGAGGTACTAATTCTCGCCGTTGTTTTATCACCCGTTGTAGCAAGGAAAAAGATAATATGTTTGGCCAAAGTATTTTGGGGAATTTAAGAACCACACCGAGTGTCGGTAACAAAATAACAAAACGATTCCTACCATTTTTTACTTTCAAGGATATCTCCTTTTGACTACAAGACTAGACACTAAACTAACACCATCTCCCACGCTTTGCAAACATTGCTAAATTACTATGATTTACCCAAGCATACTTAAGAATTTGAGAATACTTTCTCCACGCTTGGTCAGCTTGTGTCGCACGAAGTTCCCATCATGTCTTTTCATTGTGAGTCCTGCGACCACCAATTTGCCAATATGATCGGAAGCATTATTAAAACTAATCTTTAGAGTTCTTGCAATTTCTTCAACCGAAAGTTCAGGTTTCTCTTTCAATAAATCAACTATCCCAAGTCGCCGGTGGCTGGCAATTCCTTTTGTGATTGTTTCTATTTTTCGCCAATTCACCATTCACAAATAATATCACACTCAGCTTATCTATACCAGTATTCAGTGGAATACTGGTATAGATACAACTCTTTATGACTTATAACTATGATAGTAATAAATCCCCCACTTTGTAAACATCGCCGGCACCCATGGTTATAAGAACGCTATTTGGCGATAAATTGGTTTTAAGATAATCAGCAATTGCACTTGGGTTTGGAAATGCTAAAACATTTCCACCAAGTTCTTTTATTTTTTCTGCCAACATATTGGAAGAAATTGTTTCATCAAATTGCTCGCGCGCGGCATAAATTGGCGCCAAAATTACTTTGTTGGCAGACTTTAGGGCCTCTGCAAAATCATTGAGTAGAAGTTTGGTGCGAGAGTAAAGATGTGGCTGAAAAATAATTGTAATTTCTTTGTCGGGAAATTTTTCCCTAAAACCCTGCAGGGTGGCTTTAATTTCTGTCGGGTGATGGGCATAATCGTCGTAGACGATTATGCCATTTTTCGTTTCACCTTTATATTCAAACCTTCGCCATGTGCCGGCAAATGATGCCAATGATTTAAATGTTTCTTCTTGATTAAGTCTTAAGACATCCGCTACCGCGAGCGCTACTGACGCATTCCGGCGATTATGCTCCCCCGGAAGCTGGAGTTCAATCTTATGTGGCAAATTTTCCGGTTTTAAATATTCGGTAAAATTGATAACTCGGCATTTCAAATCCTTAATAATCGGTTTCAAACTTTCATCTCCGGTATCGCAAATCAGAAATCCGCCCTCCGGAATTTTTAAAACAAATTCGCGAAAAGCGCTTTGAATATCGGGAAGGTCTTTGTAGTAATCCAAGTGGTCTCTATCAATGTTGGTTATAACCACAATCGTTGGCCAAATATTAAGAAAAGAGCGTTTGTATTCGCAGGCTTCAACTATAAAATAGTCGCTAAAACCGGCCACGAAGTTTGACGCAAAATCTTTTAGGAAACTTCCAATAATAACCGTTGGATCTTTTTTAGCGTCAATAAAAACTTTAGCCAGCATTCCCGTAGTCGTAGTTTTCCCATGAGTTCCGGAAACCGCAATCGTGTAATGGGTTTTGGAAATTAAACCAAGCATTTCTGGGTAGGACATTGTCGCAACCCCGAGCTTGTGCGCTTGCGCAAGCTCGGAATTATTATC
>JAUSJG010000019.1 GCA_030647555.1 bacterium
CCCGAGCCGCATCGACCAATGTGACCTCTGTGTTGATAATCGGAAGTACCCACCTGAGCCGTTCTTCTTTGATTGTTTTTGACATAGATATAGCCATTTCTCCATTGTGGAGAAAACCGCCATATGTGTCTGCACATTACCTGCGTGTATTGACTGTGGATAACTATATGTGCTATACTTATCTTACAAGTGGCTTCGGCCTCGCCTCGCAAGAGGCAAACTACAAAGGAAGAGCCGTCAGAGCGTGTCTTTGACGGCTTTTCGTATACGCTCAAAGATATCCTTGTTGAGATAGCCGATCTTGCGTACCAGCCGTTTTGCATCAATCACCCGTATCTGTGAAAGTAGCGCGTGCGCTTCTTTATCTCCCACCACGCCAACTGCAGGACGCATTAGATGATGCCGAGTTGAAGCCGTAAGCGGTATTACGAGACATGTTTGTTTGCTAATAACCGGTTACAATAAGTACGGGGCGATAGTATTCTTCGCCCGAACCATCCTGTTCAGATCCGATATTTGCCCCAAGAGAGCACCACCACATTTCGCGTTTATGAAAAAACGGCGCATCACTGCGATTATGCAATTTCTTTTTCTTCTCGTTCCACTGATTAAAATCTTTATCCATAATTCACCCGCCTATTATAAATGCGATTCTTTACCGATTTCCTTTTGCTCGATTGTGGGTTTTACACAACATCTGGCAATTCTTGGCTGAGGTCGCGCCACCCTTAGTCCACGCTGATACATGATCTGCTTCCATTTCGCCAAAACTCCAAATCTTGCTTTTGTTAGCGTCATGTCCGATGACACAATGAGAACAGTTTGATTTCTCTTTAGTTTCTGCCTCACTTGTTTGTTTCGCGTAAACAGATCTCTTGGTCGCTTCATCAAAAATTCGGACATCTAGTAATTTCGTATCAACTGAGCCACCGAGAATATATTCAAAAATGCCTTTGCGATTCTTGATGTACGGATCGCCATAGAGCTTACGCACCTCGGCTGATACTTTGGCTGGGTTATATACCTTTTTGTAATACTCCTCGTACAGTCGCCCCCATTCAAGCCCGCGCATTTCGCTTTCCACATCGGCAAATACGCCGGAAACCCAATCAATCACGCTGTTGAAATATTTTTTTAGTTCGGTGATATTTTTTTCTTTTCGATGACTGCTCATATAACCTTCGATATTGGTTTTCTTTGCACTGCTTATCCACTCTAACGCCCGCTCCAAAAAATCCTGTCTATTGACACTGCCCGATATATACGCGCTCCATTTTTGAATGTTAGAGTTTTGACGGTTGCTAAATTCCTCTCTCGCTAGAGTCACGAATGGTCCGGAATATACGGAATTAAGCAACTCCTGATTCCTCAGCGGGATTCCGGCAATGTTGATGGTTCTAAACCAATCTTTTATCTCGCTTTCTTCGCCTTCACATTCATAAATAAGGAGTTTTGTTTCCAAAATCTTTACTTTCTTGTCTTTTGCCATGCCGCCGAAATATTGCTCCATTCCGTTTTCATCTTTGACGGCGAATTTGTCGGTAATAAATCGTCCAACACTGGTGATGCGCTGTTGCCCGTCCAAAACTTCCAAATCGTCATCAGAAACTTTATGGAAATAAATCAATCCAAGCGGATACCCTTTTAGAATTGATTCAATAACTGCGGCCTCTTTTCCTTCTTCCGCATAGATATAATTGCGTTGATATTCCGGCTGAATAGTCAATTTCCCTGACAAGCCAAACAACCCCTTGCCCTCAAGTTCGTTATAGACAAATCCATCGCAAATATCTTTTACGGTGATGTCGGTTTTTAAAATTGTTTTCATTTTATTTTTTTACTTCAATGTACGAATTTTATTTGAAATACTTAACATTATGTTGCTCGTGTCACGAATGATACTTGTTGTGTCCCAAGAATCTTTGTAGTTTTTTGGGTAATATCTGATATTGGTAAAATCATAGATATAAAATGTTTTATTATCAGTCGTTTCGATTTTATAGATATGTGACTTTACTTCTTTCGGCAAAACTTTAATTCCGATTTTTCCTAATTCATTTAAACCTTCCAGCTTCTGTAATATTTTGTTGATGTTATGTCCGTATGTTTTAATGAGTTCGTCTTCGGTAATGTTGGTGACTGCCACCAATCTAGATTTGAGCATTAATTCAAAAGCATATGAAAGTAAAATATAATATGACCTGAGACGTGGTTCATCTTCAGTTTCGTCAACAAGAAAATCTCTGATTAGTTTAACTGATTGACAAGCCCAATCATTCCAATAGTTAGCCGTTTGTTGGAATAGATATTTATTCATTTTTCAACTTTCTTATGTTTAATAAATATTCTGGTGAAAAGTCTATTGTTGTTTACATAACCCCTATCTAACTTACCTTTCCATTTTTGATTAACCAATTTTGGAAGTAGCCCCTCTTTGACATTATAATCACTTCCCAAAATCTCGAATTGTTCAGGGGAATACTTATCAAAAATACTCATTGGCACCCCCATTGTGCCGCTGTAATCGCTCGGAATATTTTTTACGAGCGACACTTCTATTGCGTTGTAATTGTCATACTTCTCAAACGGTTTTTTCGTTACGAACTTAATCACCTCCGCCTTGGTCATGAGTGGTAGTGGTTGATGACGTCGGCCATGGTCAAGATTAGTAAACCAACGAATGCCTTGCACTCGGGTGACATAAACCTTATTACCGCTTTCATTTGTCTTAATTTCACGAACCTGCTCCAAATTGGCAATTTTTTCTGGTATCTCAAAAAACATCGCGCCACCATTAACTTTATAATTATTACCCAACCAAACTTTATTTTCTTTAAGTAATGGAAATACTTCTTTGTATGTAATTGCGTTTAGGCTGCCGATGATTAAAAACTTTTTATCACGATCAACAAGTTGCATAATATACTCACGAAACAAACTGAACGGCGGATTTGTTACCACGATGTCAGATTGTTTAAGCAGATCAACAGATTCATCGCTACGAAAGTCACCATCGCCTTGTAGTGGTGTCCATTCGTTATTCTTGTTTGCCTTCAACTGCTTGGCAATGTCTTTCAAGTTGAACTCGCCGTTGCCGTCTATATCCTTCACCTCGTTGATAATAAATTTGTTAGCGGTTATCTTGGGACGGCCCTTTGATTTTGTGAGCGTTTTATCATCGCCAAATAACCCAAGTTGCGTGTTAGCTACGGGCGATGGCTTGTAGCTAGTGGTGATAAGTTGCTTCAATCCAAGATTGTTGAAATTGAGCACTAAATAGCGAAAGAAAATGCTCTCGAACGGGTCGTCACAGTTGCAATACACCACATTGCCACGGAAAACATAAAGGCTATGTTCCAAATACGCCTCGATTTCTTTCTGAATATCGCTGTTTTGGGTATAAAATTCGTCGTTCTTTACCCGTTTTGCGTTTGTAAGATTTTTGTTTGCCATAATCTTTATTTAAACAATTCGGCCACCAACACGCCGTAGACCATAACTATTGTAACTACTCCAAAATACCACAATCCCCCGCAATTTTAAAGGCTCCTTCGACACGGCTCAAGACAAGCAAAACAAACGGCTCAACGGGGAATCCGTTGAGCCGTTGAGCCGTATTTGTCGGATTTTTCTCTTCCACTTAGCCCCGCGCTCAAAACATCTACAACAAAAATTCTAGTACTCCATTAACTTAATATTCATCCCTTCTGCGTTTTTCTGCGTAGAGTCCGCGAGTGTCTGCGAGTGCTGTTTTAACCCCCTTATTCTCGATTACGGCACCGTTGCTTACACAGAACGACTCTATGCATACAGACAGACTGAAAATTAAGTTAAAACGGCACTAAAACCCCGCGGGAAGCGCTACCGACTGGAGAAACGCCGGAATCACGAGCGGCAAAACTAAAAGCGGCAGAACAACAACGACGGCCGTAATAATCAGCGTCCACAAAAAATATTTCCGCATCTTTTCGGAAGATTGAAAAACCGCATCCGTCTTTGCCGCAAGCTCGTTTAATTTCTCCTCAATATGTTTTAATTGTTCGTCCATATATAAAGTATAGCCCGATTACACGCATACAACAAACGGCTCCTAAAAACAGGGGCCGCGTCCCGTTCTATTGTCCGCTTGAACTCAATGGCCGCAATTGGATCATCCCGGCAGTAACGCTTCCGTCTGAATTCGCAGTACCGTTTACGGTAATATTTTTTCCGATTGCAAGGTCGCCCGAAACGCCCGATATGGACTTTACGATTTCGGTCGTATCAGAAAAGAATACGATTTTTGACCCGCCATCCTGAAGTTTCAGCGTAACGCTCTTATCATCTTTGGAAATGATTTCTCCGGCGATAAATCCTCCGCCGCCTTGGCGCGAACGAACGTCTCCGGCATTCGCGCCGAATTGCTGCACCCGCTGTTGGCGTTCCTCGGGCGAAAGATTGGCAAAATTTCCGCGCCCCCCTGCCGCTCTGCTTTGCGCGTACTTCATACCACCGTAAAACGCTCCCCCGCCAACCACCACCGCGACTATGATAATTATTGACCATACGTTATTCGTCATACTTTTTTTGATATACCAATATTCTCAAGTTTATTGGTATATTATTTTTTCGATTTTATAAATAATTTTGAATTTGTTTAGGATTTAGAAATTAGAATTTAGAATTTATTTATTCATACCGCAACGCTTCTATCGGATTCAACGAAGCGGCGCGCCGCGCCGGATAATATCCGAAAATAATTCCAATGGCCGCGGATACGCCGAACGCCAAAGCGATTGACGAAAAAGAAACTTGTGTAGCAATACCCGCGA
>JAUSJG010000020.1 GCA_030647555.1 bacterium
TTATTTCTCTCTGGTTTTTAACCTGTTCCGTGCCCAAAAACCCTATTACGCGGAAGCAACTTCCGTGTAATTGACTTATTTCACGGAAGATGATAGAATGTAGTTGTGGTGAATATTCCCCGTTTTTATCAGGATTTAGGCAAATATATTGCGCCGAATAAGGCCCTGATTATTTATGGTCCGCGTCGTGTTGGTAAAACCACCTTGCTAAATCAATATCTGAAGCAAAGCGGACTCAAATACAAGTTAGATTCCGGGGACAATATAAAAGTGGCGGAAACGCTTTCTTCCCGCAATTTTGATCTGCTAAAAGAGTATGCTTCCGGTTACGAATTAATCGCGATTGACGAAGCGCAAAAAATTCCCAATGTCGGAATGGGCTTGAAGATATTGGTCGATCAAATCCCCGGCATCAAAATTATTGCTACCGGCTCGTCTTCGTTTGAACTTTCCGGACAAGTTGGCGAACCGTTGACGGGTAGAAAAAACACATTGACGTTATTTCCAATTTCTCAAGTGGAGCTTGGAAAGCTTAACAATCATTTTGAATTAAAAGAAAAATTGGCCGAACGGCTGGTTTTTGGTTCTTATCCCGAAGTGATAACAGCAAATACGAAGGAGGAACGAACGGCAAAACTGGAAGAGTTGGCGCACTCATATTTATTAAAAGACATTTTGGAAATGGAAAAAATCAAAGGTTCCAAGGTACTTTTGGATCTGTTGCGGTTAATTGCGTTTCAGATCGGTAATGAGGTGTCTTTAGCGGAAATAGGTTCGCAAATCGGCATCGACAGTAAAACGGTTGCGCGTTATTTGGATCTGTTGGAAAAATCTTTTGTTTTGTACAACTTGCGCGGTTTTAGCAAAAATCTAAGGAAAGAAATCACAAAGAAAAGCAAATATTACTTTTATGACAACGGCATCCGAAACGCCATTATCTCCAATTTTAACGATCTTTCCTCTCGCGACGACGTTGGTGCGCTTTGGGAAAATTTTATGGTGATTGAGAGGATAAAAAGAAATGCTTACGGGAAAGTTTATGCCAATAATTATTTTTGGCGCACTTGGGAAGGACAAGAAGTTGATTTTGTCGAAGAACGCGACGGAAAACTTTTTGGTTATGAATTTAAATGGAGCGAAAAAAGCAAAAACAATAACGGAAAAAGCTGGCTTAATGCTTACAAAGAAGCGTCATTTGAAGTTGTGAACCCAAAAAATTATTTGGATTTCGTTTTGCTTTGATTAAATTATCGTGCTTTAATATAATTATTATGAACACCAACATCAAACAACAATTCACAACGGTTACAACCTTCTCAAAAATCGTGGCGGGGATATTATTTATCGCTATGCCATTTATTGGGTTTTATTTGGGGATGCAATACAGCAAGGGAATGAACTCAATTGCGGAAATACCAAAACCACAGCCGGCGGTGTGCACCCAAGAAGCAAAAATATGTTCGGATGGTTCAAGTGTCGGTCGAACGGGGCCAAATTGTGAATTTGCGGCGTGTCCTGCGGCGTCAGATCAAGTCGCGGGCTGGAAGACGTATAGCAACACTGCATATGGATTTGAGTTTAAATATCCAGAAAATTGGGTCTCCAGTATTAGTGATGACGGCATATTATTAACTTCTCCAGAACATATCGAACAAAATAAAGAATATAATAGACAATCGCCACCTTTGTTCGATTTTTCAGCTGGACATTTGTCTTCTATTGATTGGTTTCTTGAAAATGCTAAATGGTTAACTGGAAAAGACTTTACCAACTTGAAGAATTTTTTAAAGGATGCTTACGGTAACGTTGCAGAAATAAATATAGATGGGAAAAACGCTTATGCGACTATTGTTTCAACATCAAGAAATGATTATTATGTATATATCGAAACAGGTAAAAACACGTATATTCTTTTATCTATACCCGACATTAGGCAATCATCGACTTTTGAATTAGATCCTAAAGATCCTATAATTACGACTGAAGCAAAAAAAATAATGTCCACTTTTAAATTTACAAAGTAGTCAAAAATTGTGATAGGGAGGCAGTTTTGATTTCCCGTCTTTTTCCCGTAAACTTGGACTATGACTGAAACAAAACTAGATCTGCTTGCGATTGGTGACACGACCACGGATGTTTTTATGGGGCTCAAAGACGCTTCTGTGATAAAACAGCCGGAAAAGCGTGGAGATAAATTGTGCTTGCGATTTGGGGATAAGATTGCCGTTGAGAGTGTTCAGGAAATTGAGGGCGTGGGGAACGCGGCCAATGTTGCCGTTGGTGCTTCGCGGTTGGGTCTAAAAACCGGAATTTGGACGATTTTGGGAAACGATGATGATGGACAGCGGATTGTCTCAAATGTGTTTGAAAAGGAAGGTGTGCTTTCTGAAAACGTTATTTTTGATCAAAAAGAACGAACTAATTATTCATTAGTTCTAACTTATAACGCAGAACGGACAATCTTGAGTTATCACGCACCGCGTGTTTACGAATGGCCTCAAAATATGCCCGAAGCCAAATGGGTTTATTTCACAAGTTTGGGGCAGAACTGGGAAAAAATTATTCCTGACTTCCTTAATTACGTGCAACAGATTGGTTGTAAAGTGGCGTTTAATCCCGGTTCGATGCAGTTACGATCAAAACCGGAAGATTTGAAAAATGTTTTATCGGTTACGGATACGCTTTTTGTAAATCGTGAAGAAGCCGAAAAAATATGCGGTTGCAAAACGGATTCGATGAAAGAGTTATTGATTAAAACAAAAGAAACGGGGCCGAAAAACGTGGTAATAACTGATGGGGTAAATGGGGCGCATGCCTTATTGAACGAAGTTTATTGGACGATGCCGGTTTTGCCGACAACCGTTCTTGAGCGAACAGGTTGCGGTGATAGTTTTGCGACGGGGTTTTTGGCGGCACTAATCTTCGGAAAAAGCGACGATGAGGCGCTTTTGTGGGGAGCGGAAAATGCTTCTTCCGTAATTAGTTATGTTGGTTCGCGCGCGGGGTTGCTTAAGCGTGATGTGCTTTTGCAAAATCTTGAGAAGCAGACAATTAAGGCGCAAAAGATATGAGTATTTTTAGTGAATTGTTTGGTGGTCGTAGGGGCGGACGTCCTCGTCCGCCCGAGGGAGCACAGGGACGTGCTCCCCTACATACTGACGATATTGTTTTGCAAAAACGGGCGGATGTTTACGATATTATCGCCATCGGCGATTCTACAACTGACGTATTTTTGGAACTAGCTGATGCTGATGTTGTGTGCAACGAAAAGGAAAAGGATTGTCTGCTTTGTTTCGACTATGCAGGAAAAGTTCCAGTGAGTAAAGCAACGGAAATTGATGCAGTGGGGAATGCGGCGAATAACGCAATTGGGTCGGCCCGATTGGGACTCAAAGCCGGTATTTGGACGATGCTTGGTAAAGATACAAATGGCCGGCAGGCACTGGATGTTTTTCGTGCTGAAAAAGTAGAAACGGAATTAATCGAAGAAGATCAAAACAAAGGCACAAATTATTCGGTGGTATTAAATTTTCAGGCGGAGCGTTCAATTTTGGTTTATCACAATGATCGTGACTATAATTTCCCGGAGTTGCCAAAAGCTGATTGGGTTTATTTGACCAGCATGGGGCACGGGTGGGAAAAAATTACGGCGGACTTGCTTGATTACGTTGAAAAATCTGGTGCCAAACTGGCTTTTAATCCTGGTACGCACCAACTTAATTCGGGACTGGAAACAATGAAACCGCTACTCGCTAAATCGGAATTTTTTATTCTCAACGTAGAGGAGGCGCAGAAAATTTTGAACAGCAAGGATGATGTAAAAACACTGCTACAAAAGCTGGCGGCACTTGGACCCAAAAATGTTGTAGTGACGGACGGCCAAAATGGTGCCTACGCTTGGCAGAGTGGACAAATGTGGCAAGTGTCTATTTTCCCCGATCTTGGTCCTGTTGTAGAGCGTACCGGTTGTGGTGACAGTTATGCTACGGCGACGGTTGCCGCGCTTCATTATGGTGAGCCACTTCAAGAGGCATTAAGATGGGGCGCGGCCAATGCGCGTATGGTGGTGCAATATATTGGAGCGAGAGAAGGACTACAAACAAAAGCACAAATACAAAAGACTATTCAGGAATTTTCTGATATCCAACCTAAGTTGATTTAGGGAGTTCTAAATTTGAAATTTACAATTTGAAATTTGAAATCAATTTTTAATATCTAAATTTGAAATACAAACGCGTTTTTCAAATTAAACTATTACGATATTTCTTGTCGGCCATAGCTTTAGCGACGGCTGACAAATTGATTAAAAATTTCAAATTTCAAATTAAAAATTACGTCTGGTTCTTCGGCAACTTCGTCACCACAATATCCTGTAGAGTCTTTTCCAGGTCTGTTGGCACGACTGGCCCCAGCGCCACCAATACAAAGTGTCCCGCAAGAGTCCCGTTTAATTTACTGCGTAGAATTTCACGATCTTCTTTACTGATTCGTCCCGGGAAAATCAATGCTTCCATTGTTCCTTTTTGGCGTTCAAATACCAAAACAACTGGTGTGTTTTCTCCGGCGCGTTCGGTCATTTCTTGCAAAACTATTGGTAAGTCATCCGGTTTGGCGCCACTGTCTTCAAAGTCTTTTTGCAATATGACCGACCAAAGAATATTTTCTGACAATTCATGTAGGCGGGCGAGGCTACGTCCCATCAAACGAAGTTCCGGAAGTTTATGGGTCTTGAATAGATTACGGGTAACCGTTTGGCGATCAGCTTCTTGTTCTAGGAGTTCCGAGGCGATAGAAAATGTACGCGGTGCGGTATTGGGGGACTGGAAGGAGCGTGTTCCCGCCAGAATGCCGGCAAATAATACAGTAGCCACCTCCGGAGTGATAATGTTTACACCACCCAAAGTGTTAATCAATTCGTAGACTACTTCGGTAACCGTGCTCGCGGTGGCAGTGACTAAATTGACGGTCCCAAAAAAATCATTGGCCGTGCCATGGTCAATGTTAAGAATGGGTGTTTCGTAGAAATATGGGGCGTGTTCCGTGAATGGTTTTCCAAGTGCGCTTAATTCCGGTGTGCCAACCGTGATGATTAGTTTCCATGGGTATAAGCCACTCTGGGCCACGGGTGTTGGGTCGGAAAAAGTACGGCCACGTTCCGGGGTAATCACAAAACGCAGGGAATTTTCCACTTGTTTCCAGGTGATGTTGGCCGGGCGAATACCATTTAGCGGTAAATCAATTACCAGGTCGGTAGTTTTTTCGAGATAGTCTTGGACTTGAGAGGTGCCGGGTAAAAATTGCAATGATTGCGGAACATGGGAAGCGGAAATCATTTTTACTTGTTTACCCATTTTTTCCAGCGCCATTGAAAGGCCAACCATCGCGCAAAATGTGTCGGCAGTATTTTTTTCGGGTACCAAGATTAAGATTTCCCGCTCTTTGGCGAGCAGTTCGGTAGCTTGGTCAAGTGCGGTAAGTTCCATACCCAGTATATCAACTCGCCATAATAAGCGATTTCAATCGCTTATTACTGGAGGATTTTATTAAATAAGGTTGAGTCATAATTTCTCTTAGCTGGTGAATAAATTGTAGGTGGTTGGTGAATGGCGGGTTGTATTACTGGGTATAGGACACTCCAATATAACTTGCGGATTTGATTTATGCAAGGGAGCTTTCATTGGGGTGTGGGGAGTAGGGGAGGGTAGTTTTCTTTTTACCTTTTCAATTATTATAGTATACTATATAGTATTAATGAGTCGTTGTTTTTTGAGCCACAGTACAAAGGAGAGTTTTTATGGCCGTTCATGAAAATCTTACGGAAGAGTTGCAAGCTATCGATGCCGAACTGACCATATTGGAAGAAGTTGTTGGTATTGATAATCAGGAGGAAGCGATTGCCGAAGCTGTGCGGCGACTCAGGACTGATTCCGAGCATTTCACCCTTGTGAATGAGTTGCGCATCTTGCTGGGCGCTGTTTCCGATGCTGATGCGTTGCGACAGGCAATAAATCACGCCAAGGACTTAAACACTCGCGCCAGCGTCAAGGCAAGTGTGTACCAAGAAGCACAAAGGGGTTCTGTCGGTTATTAGTCTTGGTGGACCAGCCCCCCCCCCTCGGATTTTCCGAGGGATTTTTTATTTTCTTTAATGTAAATTTGTGAGTGCAAACTCACAAATAAATCATAATGATAATAACCCCTCGAAGCTCCGCGCAACGCGCGGAGCGAAGTGGGGTGGCTTTTTACCCAGTACCCTGACCCCTGTTTCCCTGCCTGCCCCGCGTAGCTCCGCAGAGCGAAGTGGGGTACCCTTAAGAAATGGAAATATTACATTCAATAGTTTTGGGAATCGTTCAGGGGTTAACAGAGTTTTTACCAATCAGCAGTGATGGTCACTTGGTTTTGGTGCGACATTTATTACACTGGAATGACGAAGGAGTTCTCTTTGATGCGACACTACATTTGGGAACATTTTTTGCGGTGCTATATTTTTATCGCGCCACTTGGTGGCGGTTGGTGAAAACTATTTTTCGGCGTGGCACAAGAAACGATGAAATTTTGTTGGGTCTTTTGATTCTGGCGACGATTCCAGGTGCGTTGCTTGGTTTTTTCGCGAAAGATTTATTGGAAGTATATTTTCGCGGTTTAGTAATCACGGGTTTTGGTTTTCTGTTTACCGCTGTGATGCTTTATTTTGCGGACAAAAATCTGGCAAATAAACGCAAGGTGCGAAGTGGGCGTTTAACAGTTCCGCAAACAATTGGCGTTGGGTTACTGCAGGCGGTTGCTTTGCTACCCGGTGTTTCGCGTTCCGGCTCAACAATCGCGGGTGGTGTGTTTAGTAATTTGAGTCGGGAAAAAGCGGTCGAGTTTTCTTTTTTAATGGCAATGCCGATTACCGGTGGCGCGGGTTTTCTCGCGTTGCTAAAAGATTTTGGCGGTGGCGGAGGCGCATTTTGGCCACTTTTCGTAGGTTTTGTAGTTTCGTTCTTGGTTGGACTCTGGGCAATTAAATTCTTGATTCGGTATGTGGCGACGAAAGATTCTTTCAAACCATTTATCGTTTATCTAATGGTAGTGGCGGCGTTGTCTTTCGTGGTGGCGATATTTTGACCAGGGTCCGACCTTGGACAGGCCTGTCCAAGGTCGGACCCTGATTGGTTGTTCGATTATTATTTTGTTAGTAGAATTTTATGAAAGATATTACTCATTCCGCTCAAGAAACCGTTGCCTTCGGCAAAAAAATCGCCACACAATTAAAACCCGGTGATCTGTTTTTGTTAAAAGGGGATTTGGGTGCGGGCAAGACAACTTTTGTACAAGGTATCGCCGAAGGATTAAATGCCACAAAAAGTCCCAACTCGCCATCATTCACGATTCTGCAGGAATACAATTTTCCCGGTGGAATTTTTCGCCATCTGGATTTATATCGTTTGGACAATCCTGAAATTGATGTGGACACACTGGGTCTGCCCGAATTACTGACCGACGAGCAAGCCATTACGGTCGTCGAGTGGCCGGAAAGACTGAAGCAAATGTGGAAAAGAAAGGGAAGGACGATAGAAGTAAATTTTTCATATGGAAAGAAAGAGGGAGAAAGAGAAGTAAGCGTAGAATTGTAAAAAACAAAAATTTACCCACCCGCCGAATGTGGTCAGCTTTAGTGCGTACGGCGCAGGGCTGTACTGTTTTCTTTTTGGTAGGTTTCGCGGGCTGGCGACGTGATCGAAACTACAATAAAGCCATTGAATTAAGTCAAAAATTATGGTAAAATCAATGCATGAAACCAACAAGAAGAGAGAAACAAATTTTTTGGGATTATAATTTTGAGACTATTGATTTAAAAAATCCAAAAGTTATGACTTGGTTTTTGAGCAGAAAAATTAAATTTGGCGATTTTTCCAGGATAACAAAAAAAGATTTAAAAAAGTATTTGCCAAAATTAGAAATAAGTCATTCTTTTAAGCAATTATTAAGAAATTATTTAAAGGCAGGCAAATAAATGAAAAAAATCGAATTAACCCAATTGCAAAAAGATGTTCTTTTGTATATTGGTAAAAGTGATTTTGGAAAGAACTTTTATTGGACTGGCGGTACTTTACTTTCTTATTTTTATTTGTCTCACAGATTTTCAGTTGATTTAGATTTTTTTTCTGAAGATTTATTCAGAGATATTGATTATGCGATATTTATAAATGAATTAAGAAAAGAAATTAAAGCAGACAAAATTACTTCTTCAATACAACAAAACAGAAGGCTTTATTTTATAGAAAAAGGTAAAGATAATGTAAAATTAGAATTCGTGTTTTTTCCATTTCCCAAAACAGCAAAAAGATTAGAGGTTAAAGAATTTTTCGTAAAAGCTGATTCGCTTTTAGACATTATGATAAATAAAGTCCATTCGGCTTATGAAAGAAACGAAGTTAAAGATGTTTATGATTTGTATTGGTATTTAAAAGACAAGCCTAAGTATGGTTTAAAAGAATTAATAAATTTTGTTGAAAAAAGATTTGGCGTAGCAATTGAGCCAACTTTGCTTTTAGAAAAAATAAATAAACTTTGCGATGACTTTGAAAAATTAATGCCACTTTTAATAAATTCAGAGAAAGATATTGCTAAAAAAGTCAGGAGTTTTTTTCAGAACGAATTCAATAAAACATTAAAAATAAAATAATTCAAATTAAAACTTATCCGCAGGTTGAAAGTTGTGGGGGGGGGGATTAATGGTAGAATTAAAAGGTAGTAAGATATTAATGAATGGTGACAAATAAATGACTAAACAAATCGACAACAATAAAAATTTATCCTATTCGGTAAATCAGAATACGAGAGAGAGAGAGAGAGAGAGTAAACTCGGATTGTAAGGGTTTTCGCTCTTGGATTGCCAAGACCGTTGCAGTTTTATTCTGCGTCGGTTTTTTGTTTTTAGCCACAGTTGACAAAGCTCAAGCCACAAGTTGGCTGACGGGCTGGAATTGCAGAAAAATGATCACTATAGATCAAAGTAATGTAGATGCGGATCTTACGGACTTTCCGTTATTAGTAAAAATCACAAGTGACTCAGACATAAGCACAGCACTATCAAATGGTTATGATATCAGATTCACTAGTTCGGATGGCTCAACACTGCTTAAGTACGAACGCGAATCTTGGTCAGGCGGAGGAGGAACAGCTGTCACAGCAGTAATTTGGGTTAAAGTCCCAGCAATTTCAGGAACCACCAACACAGACATATATATGTACTATGGCAAAGCAGATGCCACCGATGGCCAAGATGTCACTAATGTTTGGGATTCAAGCTTTAAAGGCGTGTGGCATTTTAAGGAAACAACTGGGGTCAACAATGCCGATTCAACAAGCAATGTAAACACAGGAACTCCAACAAATGGCCCAGTTCAAGCCACAGGAAAAATTGACGGCTCGTTGCAATTTGATGGGGTGAATGATTCTGTTGCCATATCTTCTTTGGCAAAAGGTCAGATGAATATAATGGCATCTGTTTGGGTAAAACCTGCAAGATTAGAAATGGGTCATTATAATACTGTGTTTTGGGAAAGCACTAATGTTAGTAATGTGTTTGCTCGACTCGTTATGTGGATTTATAACGATGGTATTGTCGAATTTGGTGGGAGAATTCAAGACGATGGTGGTTTTCAGTTTAGAGATTCAGTACCAAAATTACCTATCAATACATGGTCACACATTGTGGGTGTATGGAATGGTTCAAGTGGAGATATATCAATATTTATCAACGGGACTCAGGTATCGACGACAGGCACAGGTGTTGCTGGTCAGATAGCAAATACAAATCCCGCAGGAGTTGAAATTGGAGATGATTTTCAAGGCGATAACATGGGTGGTATAATCGATGAACCCCGCATCTCCTCCATCGCCCGCTCTGCCGAATGGATCAAATTTGAATACAACAATATGAACGCCTCCAACAACGAACTCACTCTTGCCAGCCAAGATATTGTTGGGCTTGTCGTCCCTACCATCGCAACCCCAACTGCTCAATCAAGTTCATCCATTCGCTGGAACTTCACAGATAACGCCACCACAGAAACAGGGTTTAAACTCTATGACTCAGCAAACAATTTAATATCCACAAACGCCACAGCAGATCTCTCATACATAGAAGAAACAGGTTTGTCACCTAACACTCAATATTCAGGTAGATACGTAAAAGCCTACAACGCCTACGGCGAAAGCGCTTCATCGGCTGTGGCAGAATCAGTTTATACAATAACAGAACCCTCTTCTACTGCTTCCTCCACTTCCACCTCTCCCGTCACTTCAATAAAA
>JAUSJG010000021.1 GCA_030647555.1 bacterium
GCTCCACGATAGATAGTTGAATGGCTGGCTAGTGTTTGTTTGGGAGCCAGAATTTTGAGCGACAGTAGTGGAAGCGGTTGTTGCTTGCTGGGTTAAAGTGGAATCAGCGCCTGTTGGCGGCGGCTCAAGCAGTCTAGGGTCGTAACTAAATCCGATTTCATTGGCGCTGTTTCGTGTGGGAG
Source organism: bacterium (assembly GCA_030647555.1). NCBI lineage: Bacteria > bacterium. The sequence goes on from JAUSJG010000021.1 coordinate 183, forward strand.
TGATGCCGAGACTCGAAGCGATTTCGGTTGCGTAACGCGGATTAAATGGCCAGAGCACTTTATATTGAAAGCTGGAATTTGGAAGCGGTGTTACCGTGTATTCGTAGCCGTAGGTCGGCACGCCGATTATTATTTTATTTTTTGCAATACTTTTGGTAGCCATACTGATCAAACCTTCGACCCATTCAGGGTCGGCAACCGGCGCATAGGGAGCCCTACGCGCTTTGTTGAGACGGACCGCTATCGTGCCTTGGTCGTAGGCCATAATTTCCACACGGTCGCAATATTTGTTCATCGCTACATAGTCGTTGGCGTAATCAGTAGCATCTGCCGGTATGACAGCTCCCGGACTAAATCGGTCATAGAGCGGCATGCGTGCCTCCACAGTGCAATAAACCCACTTTTTGCCCATTCGCTGATACAAGCCCTTGAGAAATGTCGAGAAATAATTTATTGTCTCATGTTTTTTAGCCTCAAAATCAATATCTATCCCGTCAAAGCCATTTTGTTTGACTGTGTTCGCTATTTCATCTTCAAGCGCGATGCGAGTGGTGGTGTTGCTTAAAATACGATGGATGGCATCACCATTGCCCCACATGACAGTGGGAATGACTCGAACCCCGGCCTTTTTCGCCGCGGCGATAAAAGAAGTCCACGGCTCTTGCGTAAGTTTAGCTGTGTCCGCGAGCGTGCCATCGCTTTTAACCGTATAGCCAAAAGGCATTACGCTCTTGAGTTGCGAGAGATGAGGCAAAACATCTTGTGTGCCAGTTGCGATGCGCCAGTAAGGTATCCAACCGGAAAACTCAAGCTGGTTCGTTGAATTTATCGCGCCAAGAGATGTGGAACTGCCGCCCACAAGCGCCATTTGCGTTTTTGGCCCATAGACGCCGTAGCCGTATGCTGTTGTTTGAGAACATACGATGCCTTTGTCACATTGGAATTTTTTCAAAGCGGTTTCCGTTAGCGGGCCGAAGTAGCCGGTAGCCTTTCCCGCACTGAGATATCCTTTAGCGATAAGTTCATTTTGCAGGGTTTGGACGTCTGTGCCGGACATTCCCAACCAAAGCGACCGCACGGCAAGAGCGTCCAAAGGCGCCAAAAAGATTAGCCAAAAAGATAAAAGCGTACCGGCCGTGATGTTTCGTAACATATGTTCATCATAACAGACACGCTCGGTTTTTGCTTCCATCACACCAAACTTCCTCAATCCCCGGTGGTGTTTTCAGGGGAGTTTGCTATACTTTTACTATGAAAAGTGGTGGAAATAAAAAAACTAATAACATCGTTAGTCCGGCATTAAAGCAGGAATTTAGGAACTTGGGTGCGCTTATTGAAGATAATAACCACAAACTTGGGGCGGTGGCTGAACAAGTCGCCGATGTTCTTGTTCGAACTACCAATATAGAAATGAATCTAGATATTGTAAAGTCTGATGTCAAAAATCTGAATGCAAATATGGATGTCGTAAAATCAGACGTCGACATTATAAAAAGTGGTTTAAAAAGGAAAGTGGACCTTGAAGATTTTGAAGCTCTTACCCACCGCGTTTCTGTGCTTGAAAAACGAGTGTTGAAGTAGGATTTTTTGCACCTTTCTTTTTTGGGGGTATACTATGTTTATTAGTTAGTAGCTTTATTTTATGAAAAATTTACAATACATTCGACAAGCTCAGTATAAAAAAGGTTTTATTGGGGCACTATTTTTAGTGATTGTTGCATTATTGGTAGCAGTCGGAGGAACGTATTTTTATATGAGTAAGAAAACTGGAGCACCTTCACCAGCCAATGCTCAAGATAGTAATTCTATAAAAAATGAGACTGCTATTACATTTATAACTCCAGTTGAAAGCGAGTCGCTTATTCGCGGAATTTCCCACGTAGTAATTTGGGATGGAACATATTCTGGAGAATTAACTCTCAAGGTCCTATCAACTCCTATCGGAAGCAAAATATCGTCTGTTGTTGCTGATAATGTTTTGAGTCCGAACAAAAGAAATCAAATAGTTTGGGATGTACCTTGCAACTTCGATAGTTCACAAGCGTGGTACAAATTAGTTCTTACGGATAAAAAAACAGGTGCGGTCATTGCGAATAGTCCTAATTTTATTATTTCAAAAAATCGGAATACAACATGTTCAAATTCTCCAGCATCTATCACTGTGCTATCGCCAAACGGGGGAGAGAGCTATCAAGCAGGCTCTGTACAAAGTATTAAATGGAATGGTGGCAAAAATCCGCTTGAGATAATGCTTGAAACATATTCAGAAGGGGAGCTAGTTGTTGTTGGTTCAATTGCTACTAATGTTAATCCATCAGTAGGACAGTATATGTGGAAGGTTGGAGATATTTTTAATAAGAATTCTTCAGGTACTAAGATTTTCTCGACTGTTCCTGTAGGAAAATATTTTATTCGAGTTAATGATTTTATGATCGGAAATCTTGATAGGTCTGATACTCTGTTCACCATTACAAACTAGGGAGTAAAAGACTCAAATACCTTTTATTAATTTAGACCAAGTAATCTCCACTTTCAAATTCACTAAGTAAAATCTAAACACTCCAACCGCTCCAACCGCGACTCTCATCGCGGTGCCGTTGGTTTTGAAACAGGAAATGTGCTAATATTGTTGTATGATCGACAATCAAAACATCCCGAGGCATTTTAGGCCGCGACATGTCTCATGGCTTACAATCGTACTCGCGCTTCTCGCGGTTATCACTTTCATCGCAATCTATCGCCCAAACGCGCAGTATCCGGTACCCTTGGGGACAGGCGGAGGGGTGATGGAGTACTCGAGTAGCAGAGGGGCGGTGACTCCTGCTACTTCTCCCGTGCCTATGGATACTAACGTATCCAGGGATACCAGCGTATCGAGCGCCCCGGCTCAAGCTAAGGTGGACTCGAATGCCTACTATTATCCGTACCCGTATCCTAATCCAGATGTGCCGGTGACCGACACGCGGGAGTTTTTGAAAGTAAATTACAATGCGTCTATGCTTACCCGCGATGTGCCGGGTTTGACCCGTCGCGTCGAGACGACCGTGCGCGGATACGATGGCCGTATCGACCAGGAATCGAGTTCTCCAAAGTACGGCTATGTGAGCTTCGCTGTACCCGAGAGTAAGTACATTGCCTTTCGTGACGAGCTTGAGGCTCTAGTGGGCAGTCGATTTCTTACAGTCAATATTTCGTCTCAAAATCTTTTGCCGCAAAAGGTAAGTATCGAAGAGCAGCAAAAGCAAGCTGATACCACTCTTTCGGATTATAAAACAGCGCGCCAAAAAATCGTCAATGCTCACACGGGCGCGGTGCAATCACTCCAGGCGAAGATAGATGCCGACACGCAACAATTGGCAACACTTCGGGCTCAAACATCGACGCCTCAAATATTGTCCCAGATACAGGCCGTATCCGACGATTTGCTGTCGCTTAAGAGACAGCTTGAAAACGAGAACGCATCGTATACGGCGCAATTGAACAATGCGGATAGGAATATCAAATACGCGCAGGATTGGCAGAAGGCCGTACAGACGCAAGACCAGGCTCTGCTTGATAACGTCGCGACGGTAACGGGTACGGTTTCTATAGAGTGGATAAGCTTCTGGGGCATTAGTCTTCTCTATCTGCCGGGC
>JAUSJG010000022.1 GCA_030647555.1 bacterium
AGACAGACCAGGGACCGACCCTGGACAGGCCTGTCCAGGGTCGGTCCCTGGTTGGCACATACAAATAAATTGATGCATCTTTTTAGCGTACCTTTTGATACACCAAGTGCCTACTTGACAAAAATTGCCTTTGGGTGTACAACTCACTATTGTTTTTTCGAAAATTTGGTTGGTGTTTTCAACTTCAACAGCGAAGGAAGGAAATTATGAGACTTGAATACCGAAATGCCGATGCAAACTCTAAGAAGTTTTGGGATGTGGTGTTAGGTGAGACGACTGTCACGGTGCACTTCGGAAGAATCGACACCGAAGGACAAACATGCCCGAAGGAGTTTGCGTCTCCTGAAGCAGCAAGAAAAGAGTATCGGAGACTCGTCTGTGAGAAGCTAGCCAAGGGCTACAAGCCCGCGGGCAACACAGTAAACAAGTTGCTTGCTAACGCAACGGTCGCGTCGGATCCCGCAGTGATTGATTCTCTCTACATCGGCGAAAACATTGAGATCGCGGTCATTCAGGACATCTGCGGATGGATGACTGCTTGCATCCAACACGGTATGATGCCAAAGCAGTTTGCGGGCACTTGGGAAAAGTTCCTGAAAGAAGAGAAGAAGGTAGAGGGACTCGGTCACACAAAAGTGCCCGTGGGGAAACTATTTTCGGAAGAGTTGTGGCTAGATGTCTGCGATTTCAGCGAGGGCGGACTGGATGAACTTTACGCCAAAGCCGTAGCAAAAGGCGGCGATCGGTTCATCTGGCATGACAATACTTCATACTTCTTCCTCGTTGCAATGCGTGGCGATCCGGGCGCACGCGCGATTGAACTCTGCGTTCTTCAAGAAGATGGATGCAAAGGGGACGACGGCCAATGGCTCAACGATTGGCCTGCTGAACTTGACCAGGGCGCTCCTATTGCGTCGATGTCGTTTGACGACGCGACGCTTCGGGACGGAAGAAAAATCGTCGCACCGTGATAGTCACACTATCACCACCGCCAAGACCCCCAAAGGTCAACGGCGGTTTTTTTTGATTTTCTTCGCAAAGAAAATCAATCCCCCATAGCCTTGGCGAAGGGGGATAACTTCAATTGTTATTGCGAACCTTCGACCGCTCACGGAGCGGAGCAAGGTTGCTCTGCTCCGTGAGCGGATTTGGTTGTACTAAAAACAAAATCGGTGACCGACCCCGACCGCGGGGACGGTCCCCGATAAACTTCTCAAATCTAAGCACCAAAAAGATAGAGGTATTTAGAGGACCTAAAGGAATTTAGCTTATGAAACTTTAACTTCTCAAATCCATATACTATATACCAAATACCAGATACAAATCTGGATACAGTAAAGGATATTATTTTAGAGGAAGAATATAGGAATCTACCCCCTACTCACTACTCCCTATACCTTCTGTTCTTGATACACTCCCGCCCCGGCCAACATCGGGTCGCGTGGACGAATAATCACCCGGCGGGCCGGGTCAATACCAACACTTGTTGTTTCGACACCCGTTTCTTCAAGTAAGGCCATATGTACAATCCGGCGTTCCATCGCGTTCATCGGTTCCAACGTAATCGCGTGTTGAGAAGAAACGGCACGACGAGCCGCATCACGGGACATCTTCTTCAAAAATTCCATCCTGCGCAAACGATAAGTATTTACATCCACCAGACAACGACATTCTTGAGGAAGAACGTCTCTAAGCAATAAGCGTAACACGTGTTCTAACGCTCTTAAGTTCGCCCCTCTTTCACCGATAAGTAACCCACTATGCTCTGTCACAATTTCCACCCACACGTGCGGTGAATCGTCTTTGCGGTGATCGCGACAGAAAACCGTACCCTCAATCCCAATTTTTGCTAATAATTCTTCGGCAACCGCGTTAACTTTTTCTGCTAAGTTATCCGTTTGTTCTTGGGGCATTTTTTGTGGGTTCCCAGTATATCAACTGCCAATACAAGCGTTCTTTAGAACGCTTGTTATTAACAGATACTGTTTAAGGATGAATTTAGTATTACGTTAATCATAGAATTTATTGGCCAAATAATTATTTAATTATTTGGCAGTTGTATTACTGGGTTCTTTATTGATAAGAATTTGCTGATAGATACCAAGGAGCGTTGTTACCACCCAATAAAGAGAAAGTCCGGCGGGGAAGCGAAGACCGATTACAACGGTGATGATTGGCATGACATACAGCGACTGCGTATTCATCATTGAAGCAATATCGGGCTCATCTGACTTTTTAACAGATGCCTGCTTTTTAGGCAACATCATTTTTGTTTGCACAAATTGCGCGATGCCGGCTGTCACCGCCAAAACAACGTTAGCCTTTGCCAAATCCAAAAAACCAAAAGCAATATGGTTGATTGTTTCCGGTTTGGCCACCCAAGAATAGAGTGCCGATAACGACTTTGGATCCAAACCATTAAAGAAAACCTGATATAACGCAATTAACACAGGGAGCTGAATAAGTAACGGCAAACAACCCGAGGCAGGATGCACTCCTTCTTCTTTATACAATTCCATCGTCTTTTTTGTCTGTTCTTCCTTATTCGGGTATTTCTTTTTTATTTCTTGCAACTTTGGTTGCAGGGCGGACATCGCTTTTTGGGAACGAAATTGTTTTGTAATTAACGGATACAGCACCAAGCGTACAAGCACTGTCAATAAAATTATCGCCAAACCAAGATCGTGAATCGGGAGATAGTTGTAAATTAAAATTAGGCCGTTAAACAGCGGTCGGTACAAAACTTCGTGAAAGACGAGGCCGATTGTTGCAAAGATATTCATAGTTTTACTTAGTTTTATTAATAATGTCTGGAACGGGGTCATATCCCCCGGCCGTAAAAGGGTTGCACCTGATAATTCGTTTTACTCCCATTAGTGATCCTCGAACAACACCAAAACGGTTGATCGCTTGTTTGGAGTAGTCCGAACAAGTTGGAGTATAACGGCAAACACCAAAAGGGAACAATACTTTGGCTATCCCATGGTCGGGAGATATAGTTTTTTGATATATGGTTATGATAAATACAAGAGTGTTTCGGATAATGCCCAATATCCAATTCCCAATTCCCAATGAAATTTCCAATGCCCAATTGCGCGCTGACTTCGGTTTCTCAAATTGGTTATTTGCCATTTGAGATAAGTGTGGCATCTTTTAATAATTTTTCAATTTCTTTTTCACAACCTAAAAAACTGTATTTCGCGAAAGGTTGCTGGGCCGACAAAACAATATCAACAGATACGACAAAAGAGGGGAGGAGTTTTTGAGCAGCCTCTCGCGACCACCTGGCCACTTTATTGCGTTCCACAGCCTTTTTAGAAATTTTCTTGCTCACCACAAAAGCAACGCGTGAGGTTTCGGCCCCGGCCACAATAAAATACCGCAAATTGAACAACTGACCGCGCCGGGACGAGCCCTTTGTGCGAACCCGCGCAATATCGCGCTCTAAATGTAAACGGTTGGCCCGCTTTAACATTGGCTACTTCGGCTACTTCCGGCGAGTTTTCACCGTCAGTCGCTTGCGTCCTTTTTGACGACGACGTCGAAGAACGTTTCTTCCGCCCGGAGTCAAGGAACGCTTGCGAAAACCGTGCGTCTTCGCGCGCTTGCGCTTCTTTGGTTGGTATGTGCGTTTCATGGAGTTGATTAATCTGCCTCATAAGGTATAGGAAAAGCCTTTATAGGTCAACATAAAGTCTTTAAATCCCAAAACCCAATGACCAATGACCAACAAAATCCTAAATAATAAAACCTACAATGTCTGCAATTTTGGTCATTCAAAAATTTTGGATTTTGTTGGGATTTGGGGTTTGGTCATTGGGATTTAAAAACTTAACAATGAATTACCAAGCCATAAATAAATGAATATTCCATTTTATCCACTCAAATCTGCATTTGTAATAATCCGCTGTCTTTGGCCATAGAAAACCACTAATTCACCCGTTTGTCCCCAGATTCACACAAGATATCCACAGCCTTATCCACTTTTGGGGTGGTTTTCCACTTTTAAAGCTGTGCTATAATCCTTTTGTGAATCAATCTCCCAACGAAAAAGAACTCTGGACAACCGCGTTAGGCGAAATTGAATTAGCTGTTAGCAACACAAATTTCAACACCTGGTTCAAAAATACCGAGTTTAAAAGACATCCTGATGGCACGACAACCATTTATGCCCCCAATTTTTTTAACCGCGAATGGTTGGAAAATAAATACAACACGATTATTTTAACAGCCCTTCAGCGGGTTGATTCCTCAATAAACAACATCCGTTACGAAGTCGCCCTTGGTGGCAACTATTCCGGAGGAAGTGGAAACTCGACAGTTTTACTAACAAAGAAACCTCAAGCTCAAACCCAAGAAAATTCATCTCAGCAACCAACAGCACAACAAAACCCCGCCAGCACGGATGAATATGATACCACATCAAACCTCAACGCTCGCTATACTTTTGATTCTTTTGTTATTGGCTCCCACAACGAACTGGCTTTTGCCGCGTGTCAGGCCGTCGCCAAAAAACCCGGCAATACCTATAATCCCTTATTTTTATACGGGGGAGTGGGGCTCGGAAAGACCCATTTGTTACAAGCAACCGGAAACGCCCTGATGAAAAATTTTGGCAAGAATGTCCTATATTCCACCAGTGAAAAATTTACCTCCGAACTAATAACCTCTATCGGCAAACGAACAACCTCCAATTTTAAATCAAAATACCGCGAGATTGACGTTTTAATCGTAGATGATATCCAATTTATCGCGGGAAAAGATAAAACCCAGGACGAATTCTTTCACACATTTAATGAACTTTACAGCTTAAACAAGCAAATAATTATCAGTAGTGATCGACCCCCCAAAGCAATCGCCACCCTGGAAGAACGCTTGCGCTCCCGTTTTGAAGGCGGAATGGTGGCCGATATCAGTATGCCCGATTTGGAAACCCGCGTGGCTATTTTAGAGAAGAAATGCGAGCAAAAAGGCGTGCATGTAATCCGCGAAGCACTCCAATATATTGCCACCCACGTTGCGCACAATATCCGCGAATTAGAGGGCGCGCTCAACCGCGTGCTTGCCACCAACCAATTAAACGGTACAACAATCACCCTCGAATCGGCTAAACACATCCTTTCCTCTACTTTTGAAACACCAAAAAAGAAAGCCGTGCATATGGATAAAGTGGTGGAAGCGGTCTGTGGTTACTACAACATCGTTCACAGTGAAATTTTCAGCAAAAGCCGGCGTAAAGAAATCGTCCGCCCCCGGCAAGTAGCAATGTATATTCTTCGAAAAGACAACGGCAGTTCCTTCCCAACCATCGGCACATCGTTTGGGGGGAGAGACCACACCACGGCGATGCACGCCTGTGAAAAAATAGAAGGGGAACTGGAAACGGATGACATTTTACAACAAGATATTATATTAATTCGCCAAAAGATCTACGCTTAATAATTAGGAACCCTTAACAACCTGTGGATAGCCTGTGGGGAAGTACAACAAAAGCTGTGAATAAAAAATAGAGGAAAAGTGGATAAACCTAAGGTTATTAACAGACGCAAAAAAACTTTTCCCCAAGATGCCCAAGATAACACTAAATAGTCCACAGCTTACGACTTTTCTCACAACCAATAAACAACAGCCGTTAGCCAAGAAAATCAAGTTAGACACAAATCCACAATACCAACAACAGTAACAAACGTAACTATTAATAAACTAACTACTTACAGAAAGGGATTGAGGATAATATGAAATTCACTTGTATCAAAGAACATTTAGTAAGAGCATTAAAGAATACGGCTGGTATCGCGGGACGAAATTCGACGTTGCCAATTTTAAGGAATGTTTTATTAAAAACAGAAAACGGTAGGCTTAAGTTTTCGGTAACTGATTTGGAAGTTGGGGTTTCCACTTGGGTAACAGGGCGGGTGGATGGAGAAGGTTCAACAACGATTCCATTGAAACAATTGGCGGAATATGTCCAAAACCTGCCCAATGAACATGTAAACCTTGAAACAGAAAAAGGGACATTGTTGATAACTTGTGGATCAGCGCGGGCTTCTTTTCAGGGAGAAGCATCGGAAAATTTTCCCTTAATTCCGACTGTTACCAGTGGAATCAAGTTTACGGTTTCGGCGACAAAGCTATTACAGGCGTTGGATCGCGTTATGTACGCGGCAGCCACAGATGATACGCGACCGGAACTTTCTGGGATTCTTTGGTTTAGTAAGGGTAATGTTCTAACTTTAGCGGCGACGGATTCTTATCGGTTGGCGGAAGTGCAATTGGAAATTAATGAAACTTTGGTGAATGATTTTCGGGTGATTTTGCCGTTGCGTACCACGCAGGAAATAAAAAGAATTTTGGATGGGGAAGAAACTGTTACTTTAATTCTGGCAGAGGGGCAGGCGCTGGTGGAAACACCCAATACGAGCCTTGTTTCCAGGCTGATTGAGGGTAATTATCCGGATTATCAACAAATTATCCCCGCCAAATCGGGTACGACGGCGTCGGTTTTGCGTTTTGATTTATTACGCGCGCTTCGCGGGGCCAGTGTGTTTAGTTATGGTGAGGTGAATAGTGTTTTAGTGGAAACCACGGATAAAGCAGTGAAGATCACGGCTACCGCTCAAGAAATTGGAGAAACTAATGCGGAAGTGGTAGCGGATGTTACAGGGGAGGCGACAAAAATCAGTTTCAACCCGCGCTTTTTGATTGATGCGTTAAATGGTGTGCCGGGGGAACGGGTGCGTTTTGGTTTAACGAATGCGGGGGTGCCGGCCCTTTTGATTCCGGAAGACCCGAAGGAGAAAACGGTGGCGTTGGTAATGCCGATCAAGAATTAGTTGTTTGGTTTTGCAAATTGTAGGGGCAATTCATGCCTGCCGGCCATAGCTTTAGCGACGGCTGGAATTGCCCCTACGGCGTTGATAAATAATTCACATTAGTTGATTAAAACAATGGTAAATAATAGAAAAGTTTTAATCACTCGTGTGGCTGCCCGAGATTTTCGTAATTATCAACAGGTGGAAGCGCTTTTGTCGCCCAAATGGACTGTTTTGTATGGAAAGAATGGCGCGGGGAAAACCAATTTTTTAGAATTGTTGGTTTTAAGTTTGCAAGGGGTAAGTTTCCGTGGCAAATTGCGGAATTTATTACGTTGGGAAACTGCTGAAACAAAAATTGTGACGGAAATTGAAGGTGATTTGAAGATTTCAACACGTGTTTTTTTTGACGCGGGGAAAATCAAACAAGAACGTCTGCTTGATAATCACTCGGTAGAATCTTTTGAAGAAATTGTTCCACCGATTGTGCTGTTTTTACCGCAGGAAGAGTATTTGTTGGATAGTCCGGCCGGACGACGAAAGATATTAAGTCGCGGTCTGATTTTGCAGTCACAAACTTATCGCCAACATTTTGGGCAATATGTGAGAATTCTTAAACAACGCAATTCGCTGTTACGTTTTAACCGTGGAATTGGGGCCAGCGATGAGTTGTCTGCTTGGACCGAAGCAATTGTGGAGCCGATGTTGCATATCTGGAAGATGCGGAAAAAATTTCTAGACGTGCTTAATAAGAACCTGCCCGAGACCATAAAAAGCCTGGGTGGAATAAGCCTTGCCCTGCATGCTGAATTATCTTTTGGGGGTCTTACTCAAGAAGATTTGGAACCTTCGGCAGAGCGCATTTTTGCGCGTTTCAATGAACTGGCAATTCGAGAAAGTGAAATGGGTTCTACATTAATCGGACCGCATCGCGATTTGTTTCGGTTTGTACATGAGGGGCATGATGCTTTACCGCTTTTATCGCGTGGGCAACGACGGTTACTTCTTTTAGCGTTGCATATTATTGAGGGTGAGTATGCCGGGGAGTCGCTTGGGGTAGAGCCGATATTTATTTTGGATGATATTTTTAGCGAGCTAGATTCTTCACACAGGGAAGCGATTGGGTCGGCATTAAAAGATTGCCAGGTGGTAGCCACGACGGCGGATAGAAAAATTCTTCCCAAATTAGCAGGGAGTACGGTGTACTATGAGGTGGAGAAGGGAACAATACAAAACTAATTTTCAATGAACAATTTTCAATTTTCAAATAATTACCAATTATCAAAACGACGTCGTCGTTTGGAAATTGAATTTTGGAAATTATTTGAAAATTGGGTATTGGTAATTGGAAATTATTAATATGGTTCTCACTAAACTAAACATCACCAACCGAGTAATAAAAAAGCGGGCATTGGAGCCCGAAGATCTTCGCCAGGCTTTTTTGCGTTCTGCAAAAGACAAGTGGGGAGAAAATTGTCCTTTGGTAGTGAAAAGCGCGAAAAACGGCGTTATTCGCCTCTCGGCCCCGTCCGCCCCGTGGCGCACGGAAATGCTTTGGTCGCGCCAAGAAATGTTGGAGAAAATCAATTTATCTTTGAGTGAGGAGGCTTGTAAAAAGATTACCGTCTGGTGGGAGTGATGTGAGGAAACAGGTTGGCAGGGACGAAGCGATTCCCTCCCTTTTTCAAGGTTGCACACGCATCGGCGGTGTTACCTTGATAGGTTAAAGGGCGAGGGTGGGTTTTAGATTTGTATATGGTATTTGGTATATAGTATATGGAATTGAGAAGCTGATAATAAAATTAGGGTGTTTCCTTTTAAGGAGACTCCCTAATTTTTATTCGTATTCATTTTGTATCGATATATCGATACAAAATTATAGTTTAACAAGAAAAAAACCGACCTCAAGGTTCGGTTGATGTGGTTGACGGGGTCCGTTTGCGCTGGTTCATTTCATCCAAAGAAAGTCCTTGCCTTCGGCTTCGATGACGAAGGTGGTGCCAGCGCGTGAAGTAAATTTGCAGTAGACAATTGGGCCCGCGTCGGTGCCCTCGATCAAATCGATGCCCGAGATGCATCCACAGACCAGGTTTGCTTGGGGGTGCCCAAGTGTCATGGCTATTATTGTCAGGGACGCGGTTTCAACTGCGAATGTTCCTCCGGGCTGACCTGTGCACAGGATCGTCCCTGTTGGAAGAAGGATCACTGGAATCAAGTCCATGTTTTCCCGGATTGTCTTGATTTTTTCTTTAAGAAGCACGGCGGGGGTTCCTTTTTTTGACCAAGGTACTCATCACGCAACGCGCGTGATTTAACAAAGAATTATACTCCAAATTTTGGTTTTGGTTGGCTGTTTTTGGTTTCTGCTGATGGATGTTGCTTCGTCCATCGGTGACCGACCCCGACCGCGGGGACGGTCCCCGATAAACTTCTCAAATTCAGATACTATATACCAAATACCATATACAAATCTAAAACCCCACCCCGCCTCCCCTTGAGCAAGGGGAGGAATACGCGTCCCTGACATCCTGACCGCCTGTCCCCTAGATCTTAATCTTCTCTGCTACGTCTAAAACCAGGATCGTCGCTCCACCCACCGTGATGTCTGTTTTTGATGGCAATCCGATGCTTTCAATTTCGCCTGTGGCAAAACCTGTATCGATTGTTTCGGTTCTCGACTGGCAGTTTTCCTTGATTGTTTTTTTAACGTTTTCCACTTGAACGTCTTCGGCACCGATTAAGAAAGTCATATTACTACGGCGCAGAAAACCGCCCTCACTTTCCATCGCCGTGACGGAAATGTTTTGCTTGCGCAACGCTTGTAAAAGTTTGTGGCTGTCTTCTTTGTGGATGAAAGCAACGATTAATTTCATGGAATTGTGACGGTTATGGGTGAAGATTGGCCTTTTGTACCGCTTTTACTTACGGCCACCGCCCAAAGACTGTAGGCGCCTGGAGCGGGCAAGTCGTTCCACTGAACAGCATAGACATTGTCGCCCGTATTGATGTTGGTTTTGCCAATACTGATGCTTTTTTTTGGGTTGAGCAGTGACATAAATAATTCTACGCCGGTGATGCTGGTTTTGCTTGATGCGTTGATGGTGACTTTGTAGGGGAAATCGGTCGCGGTGAGCGTGCTATTCGGCCATGGTAAAGAAATGGAAACTTTGGGGATATCGATGCCCGGGTTGATTTGAATAGTTTTCTTTCCTTGTCCAAGCATGTTATTTTCCGACGTGGCGCGCGCGCTCAAGACAAATTGGCCGGCCGTAGTGCTTGCGGGGAAGCGATACAAAACTTCCCAGGGCTCACTAGTTTTTTCAGCGATTTTTTGGTCATTCACGAAGAATTCCACTTTTTTAATCGCATTCGGCGATTCGATCGCGACGGATAGTTTTAATGGAGATTTGAAAATTTCATTATCTTCAGGCGAGACAAAAGAAACCTTGGGTTGGTTTTCCAGCAGAGATGGATCGCATGACGCATCCGGCAACTTGTCGACATAATATTTGGGGTCATCGGGGTGGTCTTTATTGTACTTATCGCGCCATGATCCAACGCCCGCTTCCCACCGCGAGAACATCGGATCACTTTGCGGGTTGGCGGCAGGGCCGTTGCTTAACGGATTATTTTTATCCACGAAATACAAAATTGAATGGAAAGAGACAAATTCTACAGGTTTTCCAATCGGCACAGAACAATCTTCCGGCAAAATTGTTCCCGAGGCGCGATCAAGCAAATATTTTTTTGTGGGAAGTTTACCTCGTAACACTTGATCGTTCGTTTCAATCGCCCTTGGTTTGGTAAACCGTTCGATTGGTGTGTTTGCCAATACTGTTTTCATAAAATTATTCCAGATTGGCGCGGCTACCACCACGCCGTCTTCCTGTTTGGTAATCGGGGTATTGTCATTATTGCCCACCCAAACACCGGCCACCAAACTGGGAGTGAAGCCGACTGTCCAACCATCACGAAAATCTTGGGCCGTACCGGTTTTGGCGGCCACCGGTCGCGCGCCCATTTGCAATGGACTGCCGGCGCCAAACGTCGGCGTGCGAGCGTTGTTGTCGGACATGATATCGGTTACTTGGCGGGCAATTTCGGCTTCCAGTACGCGCGTTTCGACGGCCGGCACCTTATTGGCATCGTATAGAGATCTTCCCCCGGCGTCATCGATTTTTAAGATGGATCGACTTGGACGGCGTAGACCCTCGCTTGCAAAAACACTGAAGGCGGAAACAGAATCGACGAGGCGTACTTCACCGCCACCCAACGCCAATGACAAACCGTAACGCACCGGGTCGGTAAGTGAGGTAAAGCCCATATCACGCGCTAAGGTTAGCGTGTCGTTGAGGCCGGCGAGGTAAAGCGCTTCAACGGCGGGAATATTCAGCGAACGCGCCAATGCTTGGCGAACGGTCACCGGGCCATTAAATCTTTTATCAAAATTGAACGGCTTGTAGGCTTTATCTACGGTGCCAAAATCAATTGGCACATCGGCCAGCATTGTTTCGGTGGTGAACCCTTTTTTCAGGAGGGAGGCGTAAACAATCGGCTTAAAAGATGACCCGGGGGAACGCGGGCGAATGGCCACGTTTACATTGCCGTCATTTTCCGTATCAAAATAGTCGACACTGCCTACCATGGCTACGATGTCGCCGTTTTTGGGGTCGATTGCTACTAATGCCGCATTTTTCGCGCCGTATTTCAGATTTTTTGGGGCTTGCAAGGCGATGGCGTCTTCGGCAGAGCGTTGCATCTTTGCATCAAGGGTAGTGATAACTTTTAATCCACCGGCGTCTACTAATGTGGCGCCAAAATCTTTTTCCAATTGTTCACGAACATAGAAAACAAAATGGGGTGCTTGAATACGGTCGATTTTTGATTTAAAAGTTAGTTTAACTTGTTTGGCTGCTTCAGCTTCGTCTTTGGTGATATAGCCCTGCACGGCCATTTGATCGAGCACTAATTTTTGGCGGGCGTAAAGTTTTTCCGTGTTGGAACCGAAGGGAGAGTAGAATGTTGGCGCTTTGGGAAGGGAGGCGAGTAACGATGCTTGCGGAAGCGACAAATCCTTGGCGGAGGTGCCAAAAAAGGCTTGCGCGGCAGATTCAACGCCACTGGTGTTCGAGCCATAGGGTGTGATATTAAGATATGTTTCAAGAATTTTGTCTTTGGAAAGTTTGTTGTCTACCTCCAACGCCAAAATTGCTTCCCGCGCTTTGCGGGTAAGGGTTCTTTCCGGCGAAAGCATTGTTTGTTTTATCAACTGTTGGGTAATGGTGGAACCGCCCTGTAACGATTTGCCACGAATATCCGCCCAAAGGGCACGAAAAATTCCTCGGAAACTAATCCCGCCGTGTTTATAGAAATCTTTGTCCTCGATGGCAACCGTGGCGTTTTTGAGGAAGGGAGAAATTTCGTTGAACGGTTTGTAGGTGCGACGAATTTCACCAAATTCATAAAGGACGACCGTGCCGGTGCGATCAAATATCTTAGTGGATTCAAGTCCGCGTTGCTCGCCTAATTTGCTGGGATCGGGGATGCCGGAAAAGATGTAGCCGGCATAGCCAAAACAGACAATAAAGATGGCAAAAACAGCGTAAATGGCTAATTTACGGAGCGGATGCTTACGCTTAATAATGCCTCGGTTATGTGGCGGATAATCTACCCCATTAGTCGTAGTGCGTCGAACGGGCATTTCTAGTAGGAGCTTAATACAATAATGGAGTATATACAAGAGGTAATAAATTCAGCTACCAGCCAAGGAAACGACGCCCAAAATGTCCAATTTCTAATTCCTAATTTCTAATGAAATTTCCAAATGCCCAAATGCTCGCTAAAAACAATCGAGTAATTGGCAGGAATGACAGCGTTACACTACTGTCGCGCTATTCGTTTTATCTGTGGATCTATCAAGAACGGTCCCAAATCGCGGCGACCTATTAGTAATTCGTGTTTTAAGTGGCCTCTGGCGGCGATGGTTACTTCTGTAGAAATTTGTTCGCCACCTAAAATAATTTGTAAGGGGATCACTTGGCGTTCTTCTTTACCCAAGGCGCTTTTAATAATTTTGCGGTGTACTAGCCCGCTTTTGAGTAAGCCATATTCTTCGGCTAGGTCGCGGTCGATGGACGAACGGTAGGCACCCGTGTCGATTTTGGCGATATAGTTGTGCGGGTTCCCTTCCGCGTCAAAAATCAAGACATTTTCGCGCACGCCGACGCGCTTACGTTTCTTTTCGGTGTTGGGTTGGGTGTATAAAGAAAGGGCGACATCCACGGCATGTTCCGGTGTGCGGACCGTTAATTCTTCTATGCGACGTAAGCGATCCCGCAATGTTGTGCGGTTGGCAAGTTGGATAGAGAGTCCCGGGCGAGAATTGGCTTCCAAAACCATCGGGCCTTCTTCGCGATCGACGGCGATGTCAATGCCGGTGTAGCCGAGGTTTAAAACACTGGCCGTTTTGGCGGCGAGGTGCAAAATTTCTCGGAAGTTTTCCAAAATAATATCTGAGAGTGGCAGGCGTGTGTCCGGATAATTGGTGATATATTTGTCGCGTAAAATCGCGGTGGTAGTCCGTCCCGTTCCCAAATCAATTCCGCAACCGATACCGCCCATGTGTAGGTTCGCGCGACCGCGGGAATCGGGAGTGGGAAGACGGAGCATCGCCATTACCGGCACAAAGTTGGCAACAAGAATACGGATGTCCGGAATGCCGCCTTTGGAAAAAGGTTTGATCTCGCGTTGAACTTTAATGCGTTGTTCGAAAAAAGCGATATCGGGGACATTGTTGATGGAAAAATTTCCGTCTAAAATATCGTAGGCGCGCTCGCGAATATCGGCTAAATCGACGGGGGTGCGATCGGATTTTACCCAGTGTCCGCGTTTACTGCGACCGAAAACCACCATAATACCGGCACCGCCGTATCCGTAGTTTGGTTTTAAGACAAAACTTTTAGGCAATTTGGACCAATCAAAATTTTCAATATCACTGTGTTTGCGGATGATCCCATAAAGGCGAGGGGTGGGAATGCCGTGGCTGATCAATAAGTTTTTTGTGGCGAGTTTGTCATTGGCCACTTTGGCCGAGATCACGGAATTTAACGGTCGCATAAATTGCAGAATCCGGGCATTCATGCCCAGGACGTTACGGCGGCGTTTAAAGAGTTTCATGGGCGTCTGGGTTTATCAAAACCAAAATCCGTGAAAAAAATCTTTTGTGTGTACACTCCGTTTAATGCCGAACTGCGGCATTAAACTCGCTCTTCGCGCTCGCCCTGCTGGGCGAGTCGCAAGGCCACACAAAAGACATTTTCCACGGATTTTGTTTGCACCTAGTTCAAAACTTTTCATCTTTTATAAGCTAACTCTTTCCTGGAAATAAGATCTTACGGAAGCGGAAATATTCGGTTAGACGGAGTCCTGTCCAGCGACCTAATAAAATATTTAATGGAATAGTAATGAGAATAACCTCCGGGAAGCCTACTACCAAAGATTGTAATGCGTCCCATTGAACAATCAGTGTCGAGACAATGGAGAGAAACAGTGTTTCTACTGTCAGTTGTGTTGCCTCACGAAAACCCAAACGAATTTGTACTTCCACGAATTGTTCGGCCAACGACACCAAAATAAGAATAGGGAAGACGGAAAAAACTAAGACGCCAGTTTGCTTGAGAACAATACCGCTGATGGCAAATAATCCTAAAACCGCAAAAGAGGTGGCCGTGAGCACTAATGCCATGCGGGGTAAATAGAGCAAGCGAAAACCACGCAAAAGATAGCGTGAGGCGGTAGCGGCAAGCAGTACGACAACAAAAATAATTAAACCGTATTTAAGGCCAAGCGCGAGAAA
Source organism: bacterium (assembly GCA_030647555.1). Classification (NCBI taxonomy): domain Bacteria; species bacterium. The sequence continues at coordinate 14,668 of JAUSJG010000022.1, forward strand.
AGAAAGTGTTACGGCGGCGGGAGTAAAAATACCGAAAGCCTTCATCCCAATAACCTGACGGGAGAAAGCGAGTAGGGTGGCGATGATGGGGAGCATTAAAACTAAGATGATGCTGGAAGTCGGTACGCCCCAGTTTACGAGCACATTTACGGCGTAAGACAAGGCGTTCCAGGGCATAAGGCGCGAAACGGCGCGTTCACTGTATGGACCGAGGTTCCAGAATGGTGTTCCTTGGGTGCGGATCGCGGTTAAGGCATCATCGGCGGTGCGTGTAGCGACAAGAAGTGGTAGTGTTTCTGTGCGAGCGAGTAATACGTACTGTGGTCGCAAAACGTTGAAGGCGGTTTGGGCGGGACGGGCGACAATGGAAAAAGCTTGGTCGGTAAGAAGTACGACGCCTTTTTCCTCCATATGCATTTTGCGTTTTGCTTCCGGTAGATCTTTACTTAGTAGTTGGCCGATGTTGGAAATAATATCTGTTCCGCGTGTGCCGTTGGTCCAAACAAAAATTAATTGGGCGCGTTCCAAACTCGTGCGTTTGTCGATAAACTGTTGAGCGATACCGTCGGCTACTGTTGTGGAGGAGTTTTGGGGAACAATTGTTGTTAAGAGAACATCTTGCTCGGACGCCGATTCTTTCAAAGATTTAATTTTTTCTTCGGGGACAGTTTCATCGATCGTTAAAATATTTTCTGTTCGAAAAACGTGGACGCTGGTGTTAGTTTCTTGCGTTTGGTCGCCCGCATTGATTGTAAGTTTTACCGCGTAAGAGCCGGCGCGTTTGTACTGATGCGTGATTCGTTCCCCCGTTGCTTGGGTGCCATCACCAAAGGTCCAATAGTATGTTGCCGTTACATTAGATGGAATAACAGATTCCGATGCATCAAATTGTGCACTGTCTCCGATTAATACATCTTGCGACTGACCCGCTTTGGCGGAGAAATTATCCTGCGCTAAAGCAAAATTGGCTGGAAACAGAAGAATAGCAACGACAAAAAGTTGAAAATATTTTTTCATAATTTGAAATGAGATAAACCAACAAACGCCAAAGCCAACGCATCCGCGGCGTCGTCCGGTTTGGGTAGAGTTGTTAAACAAAAAAGTTTTTGCACCATAATTTGAACCTGTCCCTTGGTTGCTTTGCCATATCCGGTAACTCCCATTTTAACTTGTTGTGGCGAGAGTTCCAGTAAGGGTAAATTGTTTTGTGTGATGGTGGTGATAATCATCCCGCGCGCTTCCGCGACGGCAATACCGGTGCGAATATTTTTTGAGAAAAAAAGTTTTTCCACGACGGCCCCGGTTGGTTTGTGTGTAGTTATTATTTTTTGCAACTCTGTTTGGAGTACGGCTAGGCGAGTGGCTTGGGCGGTTTTGGGTGGGGTGGAGACACAACCAATGGCGTGACAAATAAATTTCGTGCCTTGTTGTTCTGCAACGCCAAAACCCATGCGTCCCGTTCCAGGATCGATGCCTAACACTTTAACCGCTTGCTTAGTAATCATACGAACTTGTGTGGTGGGGGATTCCCTCCCTTATTCAGGTTGCACACGCTTCGGCGGTGTTGCTCTGATGAGAAAGGGCGAGGGTGGGTTAAGCAGGGACGGCATTAGTGGTAACTCCGGCCACGTCCGCGTGGTCTTCTAAAATTTCCATAAGTTCTTGTAGTTTATTGTACTCGTTTTCTGCTAAAGCAATCGATGTTTTTGGGTGCATCATCAGTTCACTGGAGGTAATTTGGTATTTTTTGTTTTTGAGACTTTCGGTGATGGCGTGTAGTTGTTCGGGGTTTGTAATTACTTCCAACATTGTTTCATCGTTATCGATTTCTGACGCTCCGGTATCAATCGCATCGAGTTCGGCCTGTTCAATATCGGTTACATTCTCAATAAAAATTTGTCCGCGTCGTTCAAATAACCACTGCATACTGCCCGGTTCGGTGGGGTGACAGCCGTGGTCGCCAAGCAATTTTCGGAGTTCGCCAAAAGACCGATTGCGGTTATCTGTCACGACATCAATCAGTAACGCACTGCCACTTAAACCGCGGGCGTCGATGGTTAGTGATTCTAATGTTGTTCCATCTTCATTTTTAGCGGCGCGTTCAACGGCGCGTTCGATATTGTCTTTCGGCATGTTTTCGGCCAGGGCGCGGTCGATGGCCATGCGTAACTTAAAATTTGTAGTTACATCAGTTCCTTCTCGCGCGGCAATCGTAATGTTGCGGGAAAGTTTCGAAAAAATCACGCCACGCTTAACATCGGTGACGCCTTTTGCGCGCTTAATTTTGGCCCATTTGGAGTGTTTCGACATGACTTGCTTTCGTCAAAATTGTGGCAGGAGAAGGTGAATTTGTAAAGATGATGAAAAATAGGTTCACAGGTTAAGGAAATAGCCGTAGCGGTCACATCGAAGGTGGCCATTTCCCCCTTCGCGCAAGGCTACGGAGGACAGGCATGGCTTCCTTCGATGTGGTTTAGGTTCGCGTAACGTCGTTACGACGCTACTAACCAACACCACTTCCGATGAAGTACTTCGGTACCACATCGGAAGTGGGTGCGACGATTCAAATCTTTCCACGACCTGTGAGCCTACACATTTTTCACTACACATTTTTCACTTGACATTTTCCCCTTATTTAATATACTAAAGGTAATACTCACGGAAAAGACCCTTGCCGAGTTCCGTCTCAGTCGGGGGCTTTTTCTTTTACGGTCACAAGCCGTCGTTCCAGAATTGGTAAAGAAATTTACTAAAAATGAAATGGGCGAAAATGCCCTACGTCGTCACGCCCTGCGGGGCGGGCTTCTACCCTTCGCCAGGGCTTCGGTGTGGCATGGTGCAGGGTTATTTTATTTTGCGGATGCAAAATAAAATAAAAAAAGCCGCGCGTGGTGGCGGCTGGGGGCGCAGAATTAGAAGGTGATGCGGCGAAGAACGATCGATCCGTTCTCAATTGATATGGTGGCCACATCGCCCTCAATGAAAATCGGGCGTTCGTTGCTTTCAAAACCAATAAAGTCGCTTTTGTTGAAATGATGTACGACACGAAATCGACGACCCTCCAATTCGGCGGTCAGTACAACTTTCCACGGCTCCGAAGAATTGGCGATCGTGGCAATTTGCACCGATACGATCGTGGCCTGTGGTGTCCCGGAAAAACTGGCGATAATTTCTTCGGGTGTGGTGGGGGAAGTTTTTTTGGCGACGGCCATCTCGATTTCCTTTCTCGTTTAGTGATAGAACAAACAATCCGACCGACACGAAAATGTACAAAAACATGAGTGAGTTGTCAATGACACAAATCTGATATTTATCACAAAGTAGTGTGAGACATATTTATTTAATAAATCCATATACTATATACCAAATACGATATACAAAACTAAATCCCTCCTCGCCTCCCTTTGAATAAAGGGAGGAATTGTCGCGCATTTGTACCACTGAATTCTCCGTTTGCCCTCTTTCGGCTTCTTTCGTACACTAAAGGGGCGCATTTGATCTTTAAACATCTGGAGGGATGTTATCTTTTTTGGCATCGCCAAAAAAGATAAAAACTAAATAACCTAACAAGAAGGGAGGTGAGTGTTATGACAGAAGAACAAAAAGATACGGAAGGGATTGTCGAACGTCTTCGCAACTCCCCAAGAACGGTTTCCACGATTATCGTGATCCTCATTATTGCCGGTGCCATCTTCGCTTTCTCCGATCGGAAGCAGACGGGCGTTACTCCATCTCCGGAAGCTACAGCGGAAGTGCCGTTGGAAACAGCGTCCGCAACACCGACCGCATCCGCAGTCGCGGATAAAGACGGAAAAGTGACGGCCGTAAAAGCAACGCCGGTGCCAACTCCATTACCGCAGGCCAAGGAAACTGCCGAAGTGTATACGGAAGTGGCCGTGAAAGGGCAAAGCATTACGGTTTTGGCCAGAATCGCGACAAAGCGCTACATGGATACCAATGAAGCCTATAAGGGTTTGAACAACGAGCAAAGAGTCTATGTTGAGGACTATTTGAAAAAGAATGTAGTACGTCAACCGCTTAAAGTCGGTGGAGAAGTAACATTCTCGAAGGATTTGATCAAAAAAGGAATTGAAGCGAGTCAAAAGTTGACAGATGCGCAACAAAAAAACCTACAAAAATACGCGCAACGCGTGAAGTGGAATTAATCCATTACACCACTTGCCACAATTTTTTCTCGCAGTCGGTTATCTATTAACTGAATTGGCTATCGTTGCTGGACAACGGGGCTAATTCGGATGTCGGAAATCGGGTGTCGGAAATCGGCCGCCCATCTGGGCGAGCCTCGCCCTGCGGGGCGGGTGATCGGCATAAAAACAGCCCCGTCGCGGGGCTGTTTTTTATACTTATTATCGCTTGAAGCCTAGAGATCTCTGACGTTTGTTCCCGAGGTGGAATCTGTTGCGTTGACCTCAACACTTTCCAGTTTGCTGTCCACGCCATTCTTTGAACAAAAGAGGGTATAAGTATTTATTCCCGACGCGGGATACACAATTTTTGTTCCACGTGAGTTTTTGTCATTTGGTTGTTGGCTGGCCCAATCTGTAGGGTTGGTACTTGGGGCGGTACAAGAGTCCGCATAAGTTGACGACCAATCCAGGGTTACACTGTTTCCCTTGTTGACTGTGGCTGAATCTGCCAAAACACCGTCGCCGACATAGACCCCTAAACTGGCAATTGGAGTATCTTGAGTCGCTGGTGGTAGAATTACGGGTGGATCTGTCGCTGGTGGCGGAGTTATAGTTGTCCCTTGTTCCACAGTCATGTTTTTTGTAAGACAACCCTGTCCACTAGAATCCGGGCAAATTTTGTAACGATGTACACCGTTAACCCCAAAGACAGCCGTCCAAGCATTTGTCCAAATGTTGTAGTCTTCGGCTCCGACCGCTAATGATAGATGATGTTGGGTGGCAGGAACGCTTTGGTCCCAAGTGCCGTCTGCGTCAACATCGATGAATAGAATGGGAGTAAACGCCACAGAAGCAATATTTCCTTTATTTTTAATTGTGGCATAAAAACCAACACTATCTCCTGTGGATGGGGAGGCGGGGGTAGGATAAGTAGGTTCGATGACCTCGAGGGCTGCGGTGGGGGCGACGCAGTTGATGGTGGCGGTGGACTTCATCGTTGGTTCATATGGCGCAACCTGTGTGTTTTTCCATGAAATATTTTTTACCTTACGCACCAGCGTTACCTCGATTGATTCTGGATTATTGGCCGGGATTACGCACTCTCCCATATTTGCGTTCAAGGTCGTACAAGACACCCCCGAATCGCTTGATGACCATGTGTCTGACCAAACTCCTTCGAGCGGGGCATAAGTACAGGCCGTTCCCAAATCAGAACAAGTAAGCCCCTCCGTATGGCCTAGCCATTTTTTTCCATCAGTTAAGTTGTCATTTAAATATTCTACCGCGGGCGATCCATACCACTCCGTCATATTTCCAAAAACTTCGCCATCAGCAGAGATAGGCATTTTGAAAGTGCCGCCCTTTGAACAGTCAAAACCGCTAGACCCTATCTTGATGTTAGGGTTAAGAGCTGTTGGGGTTAGCAGTAGTACTTTTGTGCTAACGCTTGCTTTTAAGAGGTACCAATAATCATTCGCAGGTCCGGGTGTGCTTGTCATTCCCCACCATGTGAAGCTAAAAAAATAATCGCTTCCGCCGGGGCAATTGGCGGTGCAAGTGAAACCGGCATCAACCGGTGTCGACCCTTGCGCGCCCACTGTTTTCGTATCCGTAAACAGGATTCCTACCACCGCAATAGCAAGGACAATGATTGATAGATTAAAAAATAGTAGTTTCTTCATAGCATTATTGGTAGTTAGAATTATTTATTCCCGAATCCCTTTTCTTGATATACAGCATCACACCACCAACCAAAATCAACACAAGCAAAACAATCGGCAAACCGTAGACGATGCCATTGTTTCTCGGCGTGACTGGAGTAACCGGTACGTTCTTTGGAGTAACAGCAGCCTTAAACCCAAACATACTCGGTTCATAATTAACCGTATGCTTATCGGTAACCACCCCCGTGGCATTCGTCGCTTGCGCGGAAACAGAGAAACTCTTCATTAACTGTTCTTTGGTTAACGGCAAAAGGATCGTTGCCATCCCGGTTTTGGAGATAGCATCTGTTTTCTCCGACAACACTTTGCCATCAGCTTCAATCTTCGTTGTCACGCTACCGTTTGTCTCTCCGAAAGTGCCATTCAGACCACAAGCAACCACTTCCGCTGAACCATCGGCATTAACCTTACCCACACCGGCAAAGATCAAACGTGGTGAATCACCGCCAACAGGAAAGCGAACCTTTAGAAGAGAAGGCAACATCTGTTTATTCTCCGGTTGCGCAGACAATTGCAACTGATAGACCCCTTCAACCGGTTTATCCCACTGGAAGTTAACCGGTACGGTTTGTCCCGGCTTTAGCGTCACCACCTCCGTTGTTTCCGACAAAGGTTTGGTCTGATCCGCATCACTCCAGTTATAAAGCTTCTTCGTGAGATTGATGTTGACCGAGCGCTTGTTGTTATTCTCCAGTTTCAACTTAGCACTGACAGTCACCGGTTTATCTGTTGCAAGGGTAGGAGGAACGGATCTTAAACCCAACGGCTTGCCATTAAGCAGGACGGATGAACGATCAAAAGATACCGCTGTTTCAATCCCCGCGCTCTTCACGGTGAATAGTACTGAACCACCGGTGGCGTTAGCGATAAAGGGTAGTCCGGCCATACTGTAGCGTCCGGCGGCTTGATAAAAGAATTCCACCCGATAAGTACCGGCAGGCGCCAGAGCGGGAACAGTCCACTCAAAATTAAACGGCTTACTTTCATTTGCCAAAAGCATCATCCCATTCATTGGGATATCTGCTACAAACGGATGCCAATCACGCTGTTCTACCTTTGTATCTTGGCGCAAGACACGCACTAATACTTGTCCATCGGGAAGAGGGTATTCATTATTGTTTTTAACAGTACCGGTAACCTTCAGCTTTTCTCCCGGGTTGGTAACTTGATTATTACTCGTCTGATCAAAAGAGAAGACAACACTGCCGAAGCGGTAACGATCGGAACATTCTTTTCTGGCAAGATCAACGGGAGCAGAGGGGGTGGCAGATGGGGAAGGAGGTGCCGGGGGAGTTTTTGCAATAACAGAAAACAAGGGCAGTGCTAAAAGAGCGCATAGCACGGGTACGATGTATTTAAGCTTTGTGTTTATGTGCATTTTGTTATTTAATCAATTAACTTTTAATCTATCGTTTAGTTTAGCACAGATTAAAAGGGAGGAGAAGGTCGGACTGCTATAGCGGTCCGACCTCGTATCGTTAGTAGTATGAATAGTTTAAAATACACTCCGGAGAGACCGCTGTCCGACCATCGAAAGACCGGGTCAGCCGGTCGGTTCGCTTATCAAGACTCGGCGCCTCCGGAGTGTATTCGCAGTCT
>JAUSJG010000023.1 GCA_030647555.1 bacterium
TAATAAGATTAAGATGAGCACTGTCGTTTGAGCTAAATACTTCCTCCGCGTAGCCTGGAGCATAGGTACGGCTTTCGCGAACTATAAAAGCAATAGATGTTCCGCTGCCGTCTTCGATGTACAATTTGTCGCCCTTCTTTAGCTTATGCAAATTAGTAAATACCCCCGTTTCACCATTTTCCCCGTCAAAGTGTCCGGAAATAACCGCGCTGCCCTTTTCCCCCGGACGCGATCCAATCTTAAACCACCCGACGTCAACCGTATTGCTTGGAGTCTCCATTTCACCCTTAGAATTAACCCCTACCTGCTGAACGGCGGCATTAACGCCGATTGCGGGTATCGTAAGACGCGCCGGTGACACCGAAGAGGCCTTGGTTACTACTTGGTTTTGAGGTACAGGGCTAACTCGAGTAAGGTGAAAAAGAAACAATAGAGCGAACAGCGCGAAAGTAATTAATAGCAGTGGGCGCCAAGCGTAAACCTTCAATTCCCAGATGATAATCCGCGTTTTCTTAAAACAAAGAAGCCCAAAATTGTAATACCGATGCCGGCCGGAGCGTACCGGTGAATATCGTTCCTACCGGGCACAAACCCAGTATTTGGCAGGAGCGGTCCCCCGACAAGCCTTGATAGCCCAAAAATTCCTATCGAACAATTGTTTCTGGCCGCGATTCGAACCCAAATGGGCTGACCCGCGGGAAGCCCACCTATGGTAGTTGAGAACCCCGTAACGTTGGTACTATATTGCCAATTCCCGTTTGAAAAACCATATTGAATGATAAACGTATCTGTCCCCGAATATGGACCCCAGCTGAGAAAAATACTCGTGGGGCTAACCCTGTTTGAGCTTATGATGATTGGTGTATTTATACCGCTGCTTAGGGGCGGACAATCGGTAGTACCCGAAGAAGAGGTTGATGTTGAACTCGATGAGCTAGAGGCAGCCGCGGAACAGGTCAGACTAATGGTGTTGCCATCCAACGCTACCGTGTGAGCATCCCCCGCTAAAACTCGACCGTTCAAGGTTGCGCCGGTTTGCAAGGCGGTGGTATCGGCAACATCGCCCGTTACAATATTTCCTAAAAACGAAGTGGTCGTACCAAGAGTCGCAGCGCTACCAATCCTCCACCAGACGTTACAAGGGTCGCCGCCGGTGACAGATGAAGCGTTTGATACAATGAGCGTTGAGACTGTTTTAAAAACCCAGACACCCGTCGACCCGGAAAGGGTGAGGTCAGTACCGGCGCCATTAGTCAGCAAGAAGGAACCGGCGGAACAATAAAGACCCGGTATAAGAGAGAGGCCGCGCAGATCTGTTGCATCTGGAGCAATACCAGCAAGACCAGTAGCAGGATTAATACAATTCGCGTCCGCGTTCGCCCCTGCGTTAAGCGTACCATACGCAATTAGTCTGTCGGCCTGAGCCGCTATGGCGCTCGCATCATTCACATGTATCCCGCCTCCCGCTGTAAGTGTAGCTTGGCCAGTAATAGAAACACCCGGACTGACACCCACGGCTCCACTCGCTGTGGTAGTCCCGGTATTGGTCACTTCAAAACCACCAAGAACAGAGTAACCCGATGCCCCACTGAGAGTCGGTGATGTCGCTGCATATGCTTTTGGCGGGGTGAACAAGGCAATGGCCAGAACTACGAGAGGGATGAAAATTAGTGATGCTAAAAATTTCATCCTAAGCAAGCTATTGGCGACTCTTTTTGTTATGAAGTGGATCACAAAATTGTGCTACAAATTTGTAGTATACTTAGTATAGTAATTTATTTTCTACCCCCCCCCGTCAACTAGAGCCTCTTTACGGTGGTGATGAGCAGTGGCACACTTTTTGCTATATAATTCTCTCATGAAAGTTGCGGTTGTTACGGGTTCTGCTAAGGGGCTGGGTGCCGATATTGCCAAAGCGCTGGCTCGCGACGGTTATACTCTGGTTCTCCATTATCACAGTAGCGCAGACGACGCTAAAAAATTACTGGCCGAGATTAGAAAAGCTTCTCCTAAATCAATTATGGTGAAAGCGGATGTTACCGATGAAGACGACGTCGAGAAAATGTTTGGTGAGATTATAAAGAGGCTTGGTAGAGTAGACCTCTTGGTTAACAACGTGGGTAATTTTATTTTCAAAGAATTTGGAAAGACAACAAACGCGCAGTTTCGCGACATGATCGAATCGAATTTATATTCGACACTTTATACTTCACGCGCGATTTTGCCATTGATGCGAAAGCAAAAATCCGGTTTGGTTATTAATATTGGAGCAGTTGGATGTGAACGTTTGATTATTCGGGAAATGTCCACACCATACTTTTTGGGTAAGACCGGGGTTTATGTTTTAACAAAGGTGATGGCGGCTGAAGAAGCCCAAAACGGAATAAGGATAAACATGATTTCACCGGCTTCAATGAAAGCGGATATTTTCGGCAAAAACGATTTTCCTTCCGGCCGTCCGGCGACAGGGGCAGATGTGGTCCGCGCTCTTATGTTCTTGATTTCACCTGAGAATAGTTATATAAATGGTGCCAACATAGAAGTTTCCGGCGGCTTTATACCCGGCTGGTGATATCATATGTCTGTCATCCTGAACTTGGTTCAGGATCTAAAGATTCCGAAGCGAGTTCGGAATGACATTAAAAGAATATGAAACAGAAAATAATTTTCGTTTTAGCTTTTGTTGTTTTGGGGTTTGTCGCGCTTCAAATCCCTGTAAATGTTCTTGCCGGTGCGAAAGTTAACTTTACCCTTTTTGATTTGTTTGGGCCAATTGCCGGTGCGTTTTTGGGAACACCACTTGGAATAATTTCGGTTTTGGCAACGCAGATAGTTAATATTCTTGTTGGCGGTACGGCAATCGACAAAAGCGTTATTATTCGCCTGTTACCTACCCTTTTTGCTGTTTGGGTATTTGCACGACGCGACAGATTGAGTCTTTTGATTCCGGTTCTTGCGATTATTTCTTTTAACCTTCACCCTGTGGGGCGGTCCGTTTGGTTTTACAGTTTATTTTGGACCATTCCCCTATTGCTTTGGAAATTTCGCCAGAAGTCGCTTTTGGCAAGATCTCTGGCCGCTACCTTTACGGCCCATGCAGTAGGTGGAGCAATTTGGATTTGGGCCTTTAGTTTACCTGCCGTTGTTTGGACAGGGCTGATTCCGGTTGTGATGCTTGAGAGGTCAATCTTTGCACTTGGGATAGCCGCTTCCTTTATATTGATGACTAATGTTTTTGGTTATCTTTCTGCCAAAAAGCTTTTACCTAGTTCTTTTGGTTTTGAGAAAAAGTTTCTCGTAAAGCGATAGTAGGCTTGTGTGATATATTAGTAATATGGTGATTCTTCGCGTTTTAGATTTTGTTTTAAAACCCCAAATAGCTTTGGCTCACTGTGATATCCCCTGCGGTATTTACGAAACCAATACGCTTCTTATGGCGGCTCATACGATCGGGCGGATGGTCGAGGTTATGGAAGCAATTCCGATGGACAAGCCAACCCTGAAAGATAGAAATAACTTTATCAGGTGCGTGCACGTTAAAGAAAAACACGCCGATATTTGCGAGGAACAGCTGGTAACATTGTGGGCCGATTTTTTTAAGGCCGAACATTTTGAAAAATGGCCGGATTTGCACGAGCAGATTTGGAAAGCGGTTAACTTGGCA
>JAUSJG010000024.1 GCA_030647555.1 bacterium
CAACCCTGGTTACTTGTTTGTGATAAAATTAAACAATGCTTAAAAAATACGCGTGGTTAATTACAGTGATTGTTGTGTTTGTATTAATTATTATTTTGGTCCGACTGAAAGAAGATACCTGGGTTTGCCAAGATGGTAAATGGGAGAAACATGGAAAACCGACATCGCCCGCTCCAACCTATTTTTGTGATAAGTAAATTTTTATTTGCGGGCGATAATTTTCAATTATCAATTCCCAATTTTCAATTAATTATCAATGATTCAATTATCAACCAACTACGTCGCACTTTGATAATTTAAGAATTGAAAATTAATTGATAATTGGTCATTGAAAATTGATAATTAAATTCCTCTGCTTTACGAAAATTCCCGCTTGCGCGGGAATTTCATTATCAAGAAAAAATTTCTACTGTACCCGTTCCACATATTCTCCGTTACGCGTATCTAAACGCACGACGTCACCTTCTTTGATAAACAATGGCACTTGAATTTTTACTCCGCCTTCAATGATGGCTTCTTTCATAATATTTGATGCGCTATCACCGCGCAGACCCGGGGCGGCTTCAATGATTTTTACTTCAATTTTAATCGGTAATTTCACAGAAACCGGACTGCCTTCAAAAATCATTACCTCCACTTCCATACCTTCGTGTAAAAATTTCGCGACATCGCCAATTTGATCCGCGGTCAAAGCATATTGCTCATAAGTTTCCTGATTCATAAAAGAAAATTCCTTGCCGGTTACATAAAGCACTTGGGCTTTAGTGCGGGCAATATCCGCCTCTTCAATAGAATCACCTTGTTTATAGGTTTTGTTGACCACTTGGCCGGTTCGCAAATTACGCGCTTTCGTACGCATCACCGGACGGCGTTGCGCCTTCTTCATAAAATCCGCTTCTAAAACAATCCATGGATCACCGTTTTCCGCAAAAGTCGCCCCCGTCCGCATATCGTTCATTGTTAACATCAAAGTATTTAGTGAAGATTATTTGAAGATAGTACCAGTACTCACATAATTTATGCAAGACAAATACAATAAACCTCCAAAATTTTCAATTATCAATTCCCAATTTTCAAACGACGTCGTCGTTTGAAAATTGGAGTTTGAACATTATTTGAAAATTGGTCATTGAAACTTGAAAATTACTTAAACAATGATTTTATCTAATGTTCTTCTGCCTAACTTTTACACACCACTTCCGCCCATCTTAGCCGCGCCAACAGATACGTCACGATCGATTCCGCGCCACAATTTATATTCACTCGATCCTCTTGAATACCATCGTATACAGCGCCGTTATCCTTAAGCATCGTACGGCCAATGATGTTATTGCCTTCATACCAGGTTAACCAATTTTCGGCAGATTCTTTGTAATGTTCATGACCAGTGACTTTATATGCCTCCAAACATGCCAAGACCATTGCCGCCGCATCGACCGGCTGTTGATCAAATAATGCTTTTTGTTTGCCTTTGCCGTGCCAACCCATATTCCCAATCAAGGATGGATGCCCGTTGTGTTCCATTACGACAAGCAAAAAACCTAACGCGTCCAAGGCGACAGTCTTTGCTTCCTCGGCAAGGATTGGGTCTGTTTTTAACAACGCTTGCGAAGCCCTAAGTAAAGCAAGAGGAATAGCACCATTACTATAACTCATATCTTTTTCAAACCAACGCCAATCACTCGTCCTTTCTTTCTTGAATTGTTCTATTGCCATTCCTACAAGCTTTTTCATCACATCATAACGTTCAGGAATTCTTTCGTGAGCCAAAGAAGAAATAATTCCCAAAATCACAAAACAATTTGATCTAACATGTTCCAGATTAATCATGAAACCACAAGCTTTCATAAAAATTGCGTCCGCATCACTTCTTTGTTTTTCCGTGATGCCGTTTTTCATCGTATCGCCCAGGGCCCATATTGTTCGACCATAAGAATCCTCCGAACCATTTTTATCAAGCGGTGTTCCTTCCGCCGAATCAAAATTATGAAAACTGCCATCGGCTTCCTGATTGTGGGAAATATACTTCAAATACACTTCCGCCAATTGTTCCAAGTCCCGAGGATCCGTTTCTGTTTTATTTAATTCCGGAAAAAGTTGATTTGCCTTATTTACCACGATTAACGCCCGAGCAATATCATCAATTGAATAGCCCATCGCAAGGTCGGGTTCACTGCCTTTAGTGTGCTGCCAAATTCCCTTTTCTGTTGTGAGCAACCTTAGATAAGAGAGATTTGGAGCGGTGCAGAGATCAAACTGTGACTTGGCCATAACTTTCCGACGTATCTTTTTCTTCCGACTCAATGCCATGCTCCGCGAGCACGCGTCTGAATAAATCCGCGTACCGACTGGCAACGTGATGCCATGTCATTTTACGACTATAAATATAAATCGCCTCTTCCAAATCCCGCTTTTTTTGAGGGTTATCAAGAATTTCATTCAGCGCATTGGCAATCGCCACATCATCACCGAAAGGCACCAGAATACCGCGACCTTTGCGCAAAAGAGATCTCGCGTATCTAAACCGTGTTGAAATAATCGCTTTTCCAAAAGCGGCAGCATACGCCACCGTACCCGAAACATATTGTTCCGGATTAAGCTGTGGCGCCAAATAAATATTGGTTGCTCGTAAAAACAGAGTTAGCTGGTTCAATGTCAAATACTGATTCACAAATTTTACATTTTCCGCCAATCCGTGTTTTTTAACTATCTTTTGCAATTCCCGACGATAACGCTCACCGGCTTCTCTGCGCACCACAGGGTGTGTGGCACCAACAATCAAATAAATTACCTCCGGATGACGATGAACGACGTCGCGTAATGCATTCAAAACATGCTCAATTCCCTTACCCGGACTCAAAAATCCAAAGGTCATCAATACTTCTCGCCCCTCAAGACCAAACACGCGTTTAAAATAATCACTGCCGTGAAATGGCACATCCGGCGCGCCGTGATGAATGAAGGCCATTTTTTCGCGCGGAATACCATAAATCGGCTCTAAAATTCGACGTGAATTTCGTGCCATCAAAACAATCCGATCACTCCTTTGAGCAATTTCTTGGATAGCTTTCAATTGAAGCTCGTTTGGATTTTTTAGTACCGTGTGCATTGTCGTCACGACCGGTTTTTTCAACGCACGCAAAAAATCCAGCACCATACTGCCATCCCAATTGTCTTTAGCGGACTCCGTACCGTAAATACCAAATTCGTGTTGCAATGAAACTAGCGCGATATCACTGTTGTTAATATATTCTGCCGCCCTTAAGTAAGATTCTTTATCATGTTGTTCAATAATAAATTTTACTTCTTTCGAATATGGTTTTGTTTGATTAAGATTAGAGTCGCTAACGGCGACAATTGTTGGTCGCGCGAAAACACCAAGCGTGTTAATAGCCTGAGAAAGATCATACGTAAAAGTCGCAATACCACACTCCCGTGGCGGATAAGTGGTGACATAAGCGATACGCTTACCACGTGGCATTGGACGCACCAATGAAATACCCGATAGCGTCTTCCTTTTAAGAGACTGTTCCATGCGATAAATAAACTATGCCACAACAACCGCGCGCTCACAAGCACGGTAAGAGAGTTTACTCGAAATAGGAGACCAAGATCCTATCATATTCTGAAGTTAATTCTCCCGCGTCAATCAAACCCAAATCCGTCATTAATTTCATTGCTTGATCCAACTTACCAACCAATTCCTTTTTTTCCGTAATTGATGAAAACTCGATGATGATATTGCTGTTTGAAATTAATCTTTGCGCACGACGACAATCGCCATAAGCATCCATAGCGTTACGATAATTCCCTTTCTCGTAAAAACTCCGGGCAATTTTTTGATTTTCTTCTATTGAATCAACAAGCAACTTTTGTCCAAACAGAATTACACCAACCAAACTTTCTTCAGCCAAGTAACTATCAATTTTTATTTGTGTTTGGCTAACTTCTACGGCTAAATCGTCCACAACCATTTTTAAAACCGCATCAGGTACAGGGGCGTCTTCGGGAATAAGACTGGCAACAATTTTTTCCTCAGCCCCCTCAAGAAAATTGTCCCCCAAACTTAAAGACTCGGTACCACTGACCACATTTTCATTAAATTCGGCCTGTATCGCATCCGCACTAGCCAACATTGTTCTCAAAATTCCATCAGTAAGCTTAATCGGTCTTCCACCGCGCATATAATCCCGACCCACAATCTCGGCAGCAAATACTAAATCATTCTGCCAGCTATTTAACAACTTTTGGGCTATTTCATTCGTTATCGTCCCCTGTGAATTTAAAAATTGCAGTTCAGCGACCCGCTCGGCCGCGCTTTCCAAAAATACTTCCGCTCGAAAAGAGCCAATCCCGAAAGTAAAAACATTCTTTTGCACCCATTCATCAAAATTGTCAAGAAAATAAAAAGGACTTGTCGGCAGAACACCGGCATCGATGGTTAAGATTGGCGAACCAATTATTGTTGTTACGGCCACACCTGTTTGCGCAAAAGCTTGCGAACAAGAAAACAAAACCAGCAACAAAAACATTATCGGCAAAAATAACGTCTTTATTGTTTTTCTCATCAAATACATTTTTGTTTTATTTAGCTAATTCTACCACACACCAATAATACTATCCCAAATTAAAAGTACCGGAAATTATTGCGTCAGCGATTACTTTACCCCACCCCTCCATACGATCTCGAAGTTCCGGAAGTTCAACGGGCGTTAAAAATTTACACTGATCATATTCATCATTATTGGGTGCCAGACTCACTTTGTCCGCCCGAACAAGAACCTTATAAATTAAACCCAAATGAACGCGATCAAGCGCCGTTTCTTCGTACATCACAATTCCTGTCGGCACAGGCTTCGGAGAAACTTGAAAAGACAACTCTTCGGAAAATTCACGCAAAATCTCATTATTAAAATACTGTTGATCACCAAAACAATCAGTTGGCTCTAAGTGTCCACCGGCCGCCAGACCGATTTTATTATTATGGCGCGTCTCTTTAAATTCTCCATTCACACTTTGACGCTCTTTCCGCCAGAGTCCCAAAATACGACTGCCATCGGAAACCACCCCATATACTATTGCCTGCAAAATCGTTTCGTCGTCTTCAACATCTTCTCGGGAAAGAAATTTCCCATTTTCACTGAAACACTTCGTGGCTTTACTGAAATAATCAGCGTTTACGGAAAACCCCTTAGGAATATTGCCCCCAAACACTTCTTCTAATTCCTTCCGCTTAATACATAGAACCAGTTTTTTTGACATAGAAGTATCTTAGTACATAATCAAGTCTCATAAAAGTGAAAATTTGAAATTTACAATTTTTAATTTGAAATCAATTTGAAAGATACAAATTTGAAATATCTATTACCGAGTTTTCAAATTAAAATATTAAGTTATTTCAAATTGATTAAAAATTTCAAATTTCAAATTAAAAATTTGTAGCCCCAGTTGCCACCCTCAATCTTTCCTCATACCTAATATTCGGTTCTATCGTCATCAATACGGCCACTCCCGCTTTCAGCAATTCTTCATTCACCATTTTTCCGTCCACCCAAACATACGCCAGCGTTCTTCCGTATTTATCGAATTCTTCCACGTCTTTTTCCAAAATTACTTTTTTTCCTAATACTAATTGCTGATTAAATTTTCGTGCCTCTATGGCTGTAATATTATAATCTGCTGTTTTCTTGTTTTCACCCGACCCTAACTCCGGAGTATCGATTCCGATATAACGCACATGTCGTCCATCTTGCAGAATAATCGTATCACCATCAATTACGTATGTTGCTAAGACTTCCTCAAAATTATTTCCTACTGCTTCCGCGCTTGGCGCAGGAGTAGTTTTTTCTTTTTGAGCAACTGGTTGGTAAATTTGGGGTTGTAATGAATTCGCCCAAACCAAACAAACAGCCAAAAACACCGCAACGACCATCACGACTAACCAATACTGATACTTACGCATAATTTATTTATTTAAGTGAGGCGATAACTTTTTTCAGTGATCCGCGTGCCAACCCAACAACTTTATCCGCCCCACCGTAATACATTAACAATTCGTCGCCACGCAACACTAGACCTTCCGGAAAAACAACACGCGGCACAATTCCTTCTTTTTCATATTTCTCCACCGGTTCAAAGGAGGGTTCAAAACTCCGACCCAAAACGCGCGATAGGTCTTTAAAATCCAAAAGCAAAAAACCCGCGCGGTAAACATTGTGGTGATCCGATCCATGATACAACACCAACCAACCTACATCTGTTTTTATCGGTGGCGCGCCGGTACCAATCCGGCGTTCATCCCAAAGCCCCGGTCGCGTATGTGTCACTTTTTCGTGCCCGTCCCAATCAACCAAATCATCCGAATAGGCCACCCAAATATCCGGTGGCAAGCGATGCAAAATCGCAAACTTGCCATTTACTTTCTCCGGAAAAAGAACGGCGTCTTTATTATCCATCTCCGGCAAAATCACCCCATGCCTCGAAAAACTTTTAAAATCTTTAGTTACCGCCAGCGAAACACGTACCCGCCACGGCTGATCCGGACCAAGCCATGGAGGCAATGGTTCGCCAATCTTATATTTGGATGCCGCGGTGTAGGTCATATAAAATTGCCCGTCCACACAAGATAAACGAGGGTCTTCAACACCTTTTTCTTCAAACTCATTATTTTCATCAGATTCAAAAATTGGTTCCGTTGATCGATAATCGATGTGTTCACCGTTTTTTGTCCGAGCATAACCAAACCTACTAATGCCATCTTTGCCAATTGCGCGATAAACAAGATGAATTATCCCGTCTTTATCTTCGGCCGCCGCAGGATTAAACACCGCTTCCGACTCCCACCAAAGATCCGTGGGCTTTAAAATTGGATTTGAATTGGCACGCGTAAACAGGTCCGTCGCCTTCGACGAAAACGACTTAAATAAAATTCGCGCTGACCCAGTTTTTTTATCTGTTTTAAAGTTCGTAGTTTCTTCCATTTACATCTTCAGGATGCCACAAAAATAGTATTCTGAAAAACACGACATTACTACCTTGCTGTTACACAAACTTGACAAATAAATGTGCCTAGTGTATAAGAACTCCTTAATATATTTTTATTAAACCATCGGCATGAAAACATTACAGATGAAGAAATTGGAACAAAGCAAGAATCTACTTATTAGTGGGGCGTTTTCCATTATTTTGGCGTTATTTGCCTTTGGAGCAAAAGCAAATAACTGCACGGAAAACGTACTAAGCATCGAAAATGTTCTCAATGGGGTGCAAAACAATCAAATAAGCATTTCCTTAACACCGAACCTCGGCGAAAACACTGCTACTGCGGTAATCTCGAATCGTGCTTGTGGCACAATACCGGTTAGTCTTTCCTCTTATACGATGATTGAGCCATACACTACGCGTGTTTCAACACAAGTATTCTTTGCCGGATCGGCATTAACAAACGTCCTTCCGGGCGAAACAAAATCACTTACAGTTGCGATAGCGAATTGTGCCACGCAAGTTGATTTCTGGTACGGACAATTTCCAACCCATTTACAGGATAATCATTCTTACGCCGATGTGTACCTTGCGGCTATTTTGCCCCGATCTGGCAACTGGTGTCCCGTCGCTACTCCAACACCGACGCCAACACCCGTTCCCGCGGCCAAACAATGTGCCAACGGTATCGATGACGATGGTGACGGAAAAATAGATGTTGCTGATTCAAGTTGTCATACCGATTTCAATCCGGCCAACCCTGGGAGTTATGATCCAACTATCAACGACGAAGGTCGTGGTGGTAATGGCACTTGTAACGATTCCCGTGATAATAACGGCAATGGTTTAATTGATGGTGCTGACCCAATTTGTCACACGGATGGCAACGTGGGTAACCCAAATTCATACGATGGAAATCGTAATGAAACAGGAACAACCGTAACTCCAACTTCTACTCCTACTCCAACTTCTACTCCTACTCCAGCAAACAACGTTACAACAGTTACCGATCAAAAAATTACGGTTGTTGTCGCTGCGGATTCTTCCAAGAATGCAAAAGATAATATCGAATTTTCGAAAACTGATGATCGCGAAACGGTTAAACAAGGAGAAACTTTAACCTACAAACTCCGTGTTCGAAACAACAGGGACAACGACATTACAAATGTAAAAATTGTTGATCGCTTACCAAGCTACCTCATTCCATTTGCCACACAACCAACCGCACGCGCCGACGCAAAAAGCAGAACCATTACTTGGGACAACCAAACAATTTCCGCTAATTCCGAAGTAACATTCTCATTACGTGTAAGAGTCGACTTGGATGCCCCGAACGGCTATTTGATTCAAAATTCCGCCATTGTTAACGGTGACGGGATAAGAGGTAACGCGACCGATGCCACATTGATTCAAGGTATCGCCCCGCAAATTGCCAGCGCTTCAATCGCCCCAATCACGGCCGTACCGGTCACAGCCAAAACGGGATTACCTTTTGATACATTTTCAATGTTACTCTCGTTGTCTGGAAGTCTAGCTACAGCCGGAACGCTAATAACAAAACGCTTTATCTAAACGTCAGATTCAAAAAAAAGCACCGTCCGACAAAGGCGGTGCTTTTGTGTTATGGAGAAAGAGAAATGACTTTTTTTTCACATATAATAAACTCCAAATATGGCTTCATTGACATTTATTTGGTTTTGGTGTAGAATAACCCCTTATGTTTTCTACATCAGCAACCCTAATTCACGAAGAAAGAGGGCCGGTAGTCTCGGCAAACCTTTTTTTGACGATCTTGCCCATCATTCTTTTTGTGGCGTTTATTGCCGGTGCCACCACCTTTTTGTTTGGTCAAGACCCGCCCGCCACGACGAACGAAAGACACGCAAAACTCCCGGTTGCGGGCGATCGCTTTATCACCGGCAGTCAGTTGAAAGCGGTAGCCGGCATACCATTAGTCGCTTATGCCGCAAAACCGACTAATCCTCTCACAGCGGTCAGAACCGCTGAAGATGGTAATTGGGTGAGAATTCCCGCTCTGAAAGTAAACGTTCCCGTGTCTGAAGCCATGTCCATGCAAGACAAAGACGTTCTGAATACGCTCGCCACCGGTGTTGCCATGTATCCCAACGGCGTTCATCCCGGGGAAAACGGCAATGTGTTTATCGCGGGCCACAGTACCGGCGAACCATGGAAGGGGCCGTACCGTTTTGCATTTATGAATATTAACAAACTTAAACCTGACGATACAATTCTCATCGATTATAACGGCAATCGTTACACTTACGTGATTACCGACTCGCGCATAATTAATCCCCAGGATACGCGTTTCATCGAATCAACAGGATCCGCGCCCACTCTTTCCCTAATGGCCTGCTGGCCACTTTGGACCGCAAAAAATAGAATGATCATCGAATCGAAACTTGTGACAATTAACCCATTAATTATTATTAAATAATAATATGACAATTATTCAAAAAACTTTAACCGGCCTTTTTGTACTTATGTTGCTTTTTGATACTGCACCTGCTTTTGCGCAAAGCCCGGATCCATTTGGCAATCGCGCCCAGGCCGATACTTCTATTTCCTATAGCCCCCCGGCTATTTATGTGACAAAAATAAACCTAGAGCCAATATCCGCTACCAATGAAATTAAAGGGAAGTTTATGGTATGGAACAACGACAAAGAAACGATCGGCGGACTGCTTTATCGCATCGACTTACTTGATCCGCTTCCGGAACCCGATCCCAACACCGGCAGTGTGGAAGATAATTCAGCACTTTATGACCGTTTTGTTTCAAGCGACCAATTTTCGCTTTCGCCAAACGAACGAAAAGAAATCGCTTTCTCCTACAATCCGCCGGCATTACCGGAAGGAAAATATCGCATTCAAATTACCGCCACCAATTCCCGTGGTCGCGATATGGGCTGGTGGAACGAGGACGTTTCTCTGTCCAGTCAAAAAACGGGTTTTATTAAATTAGTTACGGGTCCATTGCTTTCGCCGGAATATCCTGACCGAAAATTCCCCTCACAAGCCGGACCAAATATTACGCCCGGAAAGTATATCAATCTAAATGTTTCCGCGCTAAATAATTTCGAAACGCCGGCAAATATTATTCCTGTCCTCTATATTTATGAGTTCGATATCGCGCGCGGTCTATTTGATAAAATTAAAATTCCTGCGGTAAAAATTCCTGCCGGCGATGCAAAAAATATCAGCTTTCCTTTACAAGTTGCATCCAAACCAGGTGTTTATTACGGCCTCCTGACACTTGAAGATTTCACTTCGAATCAAAAAGTATCTAATCTCGCCGAATACCGCTGGGTGGTAAAAGGCGAACACGCGGAAGTAATTTCGATGCGAATAATTAAAAACGCGACAAAAAAAGACCAAGAAATGATGGTGCGTGTCGATTTGGTAGGATCAGCCGATGCTTTTACAAAAACAAAAGTTGATCTGAATGTTGCCATCAAAGACAGCGATGGAATTGTCGGCAACATCGACGTCAAAAGCGCGGAACTGACGGATGGCGTCGCCACGACGCAAGGCCCAATTAAACTAACGCGCGATCTTAAGAATAACTCTGAAATTATTGCGACCATCAAAGATCAAAAAGGAAATCAAATTGATCAATATATTATTCCATTGACTGAAAATTCGACTCCCACAATACCACCAAAGTCTTACAAATCAATACAGATCGGGGTCGCAATAATTCTATTGGCTGGAGCGGGATTATATGGCATAAAAAACATTTTCAAGAAAATAAAAAAGATGTAATAAATATTTTAAATCGAGTTGACATAAATATCTAATTGTTGTCTGACATAAACATACCATTGACAAAAATAACCATATAAACTATGTTTATCCGTTAACTAATAATTATCTATATGACCGATTTAATCAAAGGACGGTTGCAAAAAACAGTACTGGTCGCAGGAATATTGCTTTTTGTAATCGGACTCGTCTCGTTTAACATTAATAACGCGAATGCCGCCGGTAGCGGTAATGGCATTGAAGTGCTTTCCCCTGTTACCGCAGGTGCTGTGCGTAGCAATTTTTGGAATTTTGTTGGTAACGCCCAACCGGTAGTACAAGTTTTTGTAAACCAACCGACGCATAACGCGCCGGCCGGCACTTACGAAAAGACCAATGTTCCCTACGCTTATCGCGTGGACTGGATCGCTTGCGCCAACAAATTTGCCGTCGCGCGTGCGATTGTCCGTTATGACAAAAATGGTGGCCGTCAATCGACATTACAAGGCGAAAACAGTAATTGGCAGGTACTCGAAGACAATGTGATCAATGATGTAAATTGTGGTGGTTACGCTTGTATTGCAACACGCAGTTTCTCGGGCAACTATAATCTCTCCGGGTTAGACGCAAGCGCCTGTAATACTACGATCCAATTCGTCGTCAAATGGAATTGGTCCGAATGCGGATTACGCGGCGACTACACACCGACCAGTTCTGTCGATGCCGGTGATGCCCTCATCGCGAAAGGTCAAGCGCACGCGGTCAACGTTTGGGTGAACTTTGTTTGCCCAACGCCAACGCCTGTCCCGACGCCTACACCTACGCCAACGCCGGTTCCTACACCTACTCCAACACCTACACCAACACCTACGCCTACGCCTACACCAACACCTACGCCTACGCCTACGCCTACGCCTACGCCTACGCCTACGCCGGTTCCTCCAACCCCAACTCCTACGCCGGTCCCACCGACACCAATGCCACAAAACAATGTGCAAGTGGTAACGGAACAAAAGATCGTTGTCGTTGTCGCTGATACGAAGAAAGAAAATAAGAACAATATTGAGCTTTCCAAGACGGATAATCGCGAAACGATTAAGCAAGGTGAAACTTCGACCTACAAAATCTCGGTGCGTAACAATCGCGATTCCGATATCACAAATGCTAAAATTGTTGACCGACTTCCATCTTATCTGATTCCCTTGTCCACAAAACCAAATGCTTCCACGAACGAATCAAATCGTACCATCACTTGGGACCACCAAACGATTTCCGCAAACTCTGAAGTAACCTACGCGGTAAAAGTCCGAGTCGCGCTCGACGCTCCAAAAGGTTACCTTCTGCAAAACGTCGTTATCATCAATGGCGATGGCATTCGCGCCACTGCGGTTGACACAACCCTCATTGAGGGAATTGTGCCCCAAATCGCCGCCGCGACGATTACGGCGCCAATACCGGTACCGGTCAGTGCGAAAACAGGACTACCGTTCGACACAATTTCAATGCTTCTTTCCTTCTCCGGTTCAGTCGCAACAGCGGGAACACTGATCACGAAGAAACTGATTAAGTAATTCGTCGTCTTTGCGAGGCCTTTCATGGCCGAAGCAATCTCCCGTTTCAAAGAACAACCCCGCGTAAATCGGGGTTGTTTTAGTTTATGATAATTTATACTTCCTTTACGCTAATTTTTAATTTGAAATTTGAAATTTTTAATCAATTTGAAATATCGTAATAGCTTAATTTTAAAAACGCGGAATTATTTCAAATTTATTTATTAAAAATTGATTTCAAATTACAAATTTTAAATTTCAAATTAAAACCATATAAATACCTTGCCGATCCTTTACTACTATTTTTACTACCAGAAACAAAGCGGGGAATGTCTATTTTGCCCGTTTCCATTGACACGCCGTGAAAGAAATCCTTGCCATATCCTGTACTACCTATAGAATTAAGCGCATCGTTCTTTCATTGGCGCAAATAATATTCGAATTACCGACAAAACTATTTGGGGGCGGGCTGTTGCTGGAAAAGAGATAATTAGAAACAAAGCAAGAACATCTATTTTTTAGACAGAGTGTTTTGTGTTCTAAGGGACCTCAACTTCAACAATAACCCCCGTTGCTGTACGAATTTGCGATGGTAGCTGGAGGGCTTGCGGAAAAAGATATTTTTGCGAGGGTAAATTGCTCTTTTGAGTTATATAGGCACATAAAGTCAAGGACGCTTGGCTTTTTGTGCTGTTCGTTCTATCTCATATTTTTACCAAATCGCGAACGGCTTGAGCAATTGTTTCTGAATCAATTCCGACTTTTTTTATTAAGTCTTGATAACTGCCTGATTCGCCAAATTGGCGTAATCCTAAACGGCGCAGTTTTCCGACATTGTTTTCCGCCATAACTTCCGCTACCGCCGAACCAAGACCTCCGTTAACACTATGATCCTCCACTGTCACGACACGGCCGGTTTTTCGCGCGGATATTAAAAGTGTCATTTCGTCCAGTGGTTTGATTGTTGGTACCGCGATCACTTCCGCATCAATGTTTTCTTTCGCCAAATTTGCGACGGCCACTAACACTTCTGCAACTTGCGGACCCGTGGCCACAATAGAAACATCTTTCCCTTCCTTTAACACATTCGCTTTTCCAATCACAAACTCGGCATCAGTTTTTGTAACCTGCGCCGTAGGTTCACGATACAAACGCAAATAGACCGGCCCCGGATAATTTATCGCCACCACCAAGGCTTTCTTTGCTTCGTTGTAATCGGAAGGATTAATAATCGTCATATTCGGCAACGCCCGCATATAAGCGATATCCTCCAGCGCGTGCGCCGACCCGCCGTCTGGCGCGTTGCTAACTCCTCCATGAGAGCCAACTATTATGACGTGCAAGCCACTTGAAAAAGATGAACTGCTATCTTCAGGGCCTGCCCCGCGCTGCGCCCTTCCGTAGCCTTGCGCGGAGGAGGGAAGCTTTAGTGAAGTGGGGTTCTGACAAATTTGCAAACGAATGTGATCAAATGCCCGAGTAAGAAAAACTGCGAATGAACCCGCAACCGGAATGTACCCACCCAATGCTAACCCGGCCGCCACGCCGGCCATATTTGCCTCTGCCACACCAGTATCAATAAAACGGTCAGGAAACTCTTCCATAATTTTTCCCATCTTCAAACTTTCTCCAAGATCTGCTGTAAGCGCAAAAATGCGCTCGTCTTTTTTCATTATTTCGTAAAGTGCCTCACCAAAAGCTTGTCGTGTAGAAAGAAGTTCCATAAAAATTATTTATCCATTAGTTCATTTTTTGCTTGCTCATACTGTTTTTCCGTTATTTTTCCGGCGTGCCAACTCGGATTGTTTTCCATAAACGACACACCTTTACCGCGCACTGTGTTTGCAATTATCGCAACCGAACGTCTATCGTCCTTTACATCCTCTACTTCCTTTAATGCTGACAAGATTTCGTCAAAATCATGCCCATTAATTTCCAGAACCCGCCAACCAAAAGCGCGATATTTTTCCGCCAGTGGATCAAGACTTGGCATTACCTTGTTTGTCGCACCATCAATTTGCATCCCGTTTTTATCAATAATCGCAATTAAGTTATTTAGTTTTAATTTAGGCGCCAACATGATCGCCTCCCATGTTGATCCCTCCTCTTGCTCTCCATCACTCATCATGACATAGACTTTTTGGCCAGTATTCTTGAGGCGTGCGGCCTGCGCCA
The DNA here is from genome assembly GCA_030647555.1 of bacterium. Taxonomy (NCBI): domain Bacteria; species bacterium. Next base: position 14,468 of record JAUSJG010000024.1, read on the forward strand.
AACCAATCCCGACGGATAATCCTTGACCTAAACTGCCGGAACTAATTTCAATTCCGGGCAAAGAACCACGGTGCGGATGCCCCTGTGCACCGGCACCAAGTTGTCGTAATTTTCCTAATTCTGTTTCCGCAAAATATCCAGCTTTCGCCAAAATAGCATAAAGCGCCGGGGCCGCATGGCCATTACTCATCAAAAAATAGTCGCGTTCATTCCAGTCCGGCCTTGCTGAATCATATTTTAAAATCCCGCCGAAATAGAGTGCGGTAAGAATATCCATCGTGGAAAAAGTCGAGCCCGGATGACCAGATCCTGCTTTATAAAGCATTTCCAGTGCACTCAAACGCAACTCTCTGGAAACTTCAGCTAATTCAGCTGCGCTTTTGTCTTTTTGTGGTTCCATGATGTTGTTATCATAGCTCATTCAGTGCATCCCCGTCATTTATCCCCGTCTCATCCCCACCTCGAAGGCCAACGCCCGTGTCGTCGTCTTGATCACCAACTGATTCGCCTGATAAGGAAGATACCCTTCTTTGGTAACGGTAAGGTTATATTTCCCGGGGGTAGTAAGGAGCATAAACTTGCCGGTGTCGGTAGTGGCTTTGGTGGTAAGGAGACGATTGGTGGTTGCGTCATAGAGACGGATGATCGCCAGTCCGATGCCTTCGGATGTTTCTTTGTCTGTCACAAGTCCCAGTGTTTGTTTGAACTTGTTTTTGATGATGATTTTGATCGTGGCAATGATGAGGTAGATAAAGAAGATAACGATGGAAGTGATTGATTTGGTACTGAAGAAGACGAAGGTGTTGATGGTGAAACCGAGCAGAATAACCGGCCAGGAGATGGCATTGAAGAAGGTTTCCAGATGGCTTAATCCTTTGAGCAGTTGCTGTTTGAGTTTGGAAGGAAGATCGGTGATCGGTTTGAGGGCAAGGACAAGGGCGATGACGGCTTCCGCTTTCACGGTGATGGCGGATCCAATGTAACGTTGTTCGGATTTGTTTGTCGCAAAGGATGATTGCTCGGTTGTTAATGTGTAGCCTTGGTTCACAATCCGGAAGAGATACTGTCCGGCCGGTAAGAAGGAAGCAAAGTAACCTTCTTTGTCGGTGTACTCCTGGGCTTTCACTTTGCCACCGGTGGCATCGATAATTAAGACAAGGGTTCTCGCTACTCCCGTACCGGTATAGAAATTAATCACTCTGCCCCAGCTTCTGCGCTTCTTGCCGATGGAGAAGATACCGGAGAAGAGATGGAGGAGGTATTGGAAGAGATACGGTAGGCTTTCAAATAAGCCGATGATACTGGAGACGGCAGAAAGGGCGGCGAGAACGGTAAGAACGGCGAGACCGGTGGTTGCCGCGTCCAGGATGCGGATATTTTTGTCCTGCATGAGGAAGCCGAAGAGACCTTTGAGCGGATTAAAATAAATTTCGGGAAGAGGCGGGAAGACAGTGGCGGGAAAGGGACTGGGGATAAGCTTTTTTATCAGGTCCGAAAGATTCGGAATGGTGATCAGTGGAGCAAGCGGGGTGGCGGCAGGAGTAGACCTTGGCGTCGGATATGTTATACCGACATTATTATTTCCACTGCCACTTGTTTCTGTTGTGGTGGTGGTTGGTGTCGACGTTGAAGTCGGCGTGGCTGGTGTTGTCAATGTTGTCTTCTTGGTCAGTTCCAGTGTCTTCTCGTTGCCATACATATCAGAGGCTTTGAGAATAAAGTAGTAGCCGGTAGCGGAGAGGAGATCGGTGACGGTGGTTTCTTTGGTGTCTTTGATAAGCAAGTTCTTGTCCGAGACACTGTTCCAACTGTCGTTACACTTCTTGGCGTTGCTTAAGGTTAGTCCCAGACAAATCTCATACTCGCGGAAGTTTGCTTCACCGTTGGGTGTACCCCAACTAAAGGAAACTTGGTTGTCTTTGATTGTTGTGGTGTTGAAGCCGGTGATTTGGGGGGCTCTTCCGTCATAGGCAAAGGAATCAGATGTATTTATCTCTCCGTCGGTGATGCCGTCGTACGGGGTAACTCTAAGGTAGACGCTTCCCAGTTCGGTTTCTTCCAGATCCTTGAAAGCGTCCCAGGTAACGATGAGATTGTTACTGCCTTCATCAGTATTGATAGAACTTAATTGTCTTAGATTGTCATTATTAAAGTCCGGTGTTCCACGTGTTCCTTCCACCTTCTTCACGGTGACTTTGGACCAATCTTTATTGTTTTTGGAGTACTCTAGTTTAAGACTGGTCTTTTGCAGATCACTGTCTGACACAGAGACTTTGAAAGAGACATAGTTGGTGCCGTCGGTCGATTCTTTAATCTCGGTAATATCGGTGGAGACGGGAGCGACGTTATCGGGAGTGAGATTGATAATGTATGTTTCTGTCATCACTGCCGATTCATTAGTGGCCGTGTCTACCGCCATTACTTTGAGGGTCAGAGAGGAAGTGATACTGATGGCGCCGGCATAAAGCGTGGAACTTGTTGTTGGAATATCTCCGTTGGTTGTGTAGTAGATGGCGCTACTGCCGGCGGAGGTAAGAGTGACGGATTGTGCTGCAGTGTATGTGCCTCCAATGGGGGTGGCAGATGGGACATCCGGATTGGTTTTATCGTATTTGATAATGAAGGTGCGTTCAGTTCCCCAAGTGCCCGCGCCGTTTTTCGGTCTGACGTGGAAGTAATTGGTGCCTTCAGTAATGGTGATACTGTCTATGTATGGATTGGCTGTGGTTGATTCGTCACCTGTGATGGTGCTTCCTGAACTGGCGTTGAGTTCGTAGTAGAACGTGTCGTCGGAGACGGATGAAGGATCTGTCCATGAGAATGATACTTGATCGTCTGATCCTGTGTTTGAGTATTTAAACCAAGTGTTGGAGGTGAGTGATGTTCTGTCTCCTGAACTGGCGCCGGCATCGATTGCGACGATGTCGGGGATGGTGGTGTCTAAGATGAAGCTCCCCATACTTGTCCAAGCTGATTGTGCTACTCCATCATCATTTTGAGCACACCAGTAATAGGTGGCGTCACTGCCAATTGAAGAACCCGGAGTCCATGATGTATTTTCATTATTTGTAACAGTTGTTGATGATGTTCCACTGGCTACTGTTGTACCTCCTGTGCAATTTACTGAACTGGTGGCAATTCGATAATTAGTGGTGCCTACATCTCCTGTGTCTGAATCAGAATAGCTGGCAGATAAAGTTGGAGTGGAATCTGCTGTGTTTGAACTATTGGCAGGAGAAACTAAAACTGGAATACTTGGCGTAACATTAAAACCTGCCCAGTTCAAATTGTTACCCGAATTTACAGTATTTGTGTTTGCAATTTCACGCCCTAGTGATGCATCTGAATCTTTTACATCTACATAATCAACTGCAAATGTAGTGCTAGTATTTGAAACATTAAGTCCCCATTTTGGATCTCCTGCTGTGAGTGTTCCGCTGGCATCACAACCTCGAAGCGTTAAAATTTTTGCCAAGCCACCTTTCAAGGTAAGTGTTCCACTAGCTGCTATTGCTTGTGTGTTGCTTTGTTGAAAGTATAATGAGTCTGCTGAGGCTGCGGAAATATCTTTTGTAAGGTTGTAGAAAGTGTTGGTGCCTAATACTTTTTGGTCTGTGCCATTGAGGGTGACTGTGCCTGTGCCGGGAGTGAAGGAAGCGGAGTTGGTCCAGTTGCCGGCCAGGGTGATGTTTTGATTGTTGGCGTCTAACGTACCGGCGCTGTTGGTGAGGTTGCCGGCGAGGGTGAGGTTGGTTATTACTGCGCCGGATTGAGTTAAGTATCGAATAATAACAATACCGGAACCGCCCTTACCGCCAGTAAAAGTACCACGACAACCACCTCCGCCTCCACCCGTGTTATCTGTACCTATATTACCATTGGCCGACGCATTATTACCGTTACCACCTCCAGCTGTGGCTGTACCCGGAGTACCACTATTATAGGTAGCACCACCTCCTCCACCACCAATCCAGCGAGTTCCACCAACATCAACACCGGCATTAGCAGCAATCAAAAGTGAAGAATAAGTACTTACACCTGCTCCACCATTACCAGCGATGCCTCCAGTTGCACCTGGTGAACCTACTGCACCAGCACCTCCACCGCCACCCCCAGGATAAGGAGAAACAATACTGCCCGTAGCTCCACCATCATACCCCTGTCTTGGTGATAAATAATCAGCGTCACCGCCTAACCTGCTACCAGCCCCTGATGACTGACCACCTCCACCGCCAGAACCACCCGCACTACCACTTTGTCCATCGTAACCACCCCCACCGCCACCACCTACTGCTGTTATTGTATCAAATGTAGAGTTTACGCCGTTAACACCATTGCCATTGCTAGGTGCAACAATAGCACCATTTCCACCAGTACCGATAGCAACAGCATGAGCCCTTTCGGTCACTGCAAAAGTTGCATTGTATACTATACCTCCAGCACCTCCGCCGCCTCCAGCACCTCCGCCGCCTCCAGCTATTACAAGAGCCTCAACAGTAGAAATACTTGCGGAAGGCGTGAATGTTCCATCTGTTGTAAAAGTGTGAATTGTATAACCACCACTATACGTAATTGTTCCGCCGGTTCCGTCTGACAATGGAATTGCATTTACGGTTAGCGTTCCTGCTCCGGAGTGAGTTATATTATTAAAAGTTCCCGTCGCCACAATTGTCTGTGCCGAACCACTATTAAAATCAACTGTACCCGAATTATGAGTAAATGTTGAATTTAGTTGACTATAATTTCCCCCGACAATCAAACTACCTTTTGTAGAAGTGAAAGTACCGCCGGATAATGTGACATTTCCCGTACTGGTGATATTGGCCGGGGTACCTGCGGTTGAATCGCCGGTAAATGTTCCACCGGATTGTGTGATTGAAGCGGTTGATATTGCGTTGTTACCTTGCACTAAGGTGCCATTAGTAATTGTTAGTGCGTTTGTTGTTGTTAAGGCGTCTTGCGTTGTCCATACGCCACCGACTCCGTTAACTGTAAGGTTGTAGAAAGGAGAGCTTCCGCTGGTGATTGTTTTTCCTATAGCTGTGCCATCTAAAGTTACAGTGCTTGTACCAGGTGTATAGGTACCACCATTTTTAAGCCAACTACCCGCCACTGTGCTGTTATAATTGGCGGTATTAAAAATACCATTTGTTAATGTGAAGTCTCCACCAAGATCAAGGGCTGTTGTTTGATTAAAGGTTGCACCTGATCCGTTAATTGTTAGTCCTCCGTAGCCATAATTCTTTAGGTTGTATGGACCAGTTGTACCGTCATAGGTAACAGTGGTGCCTGATGTGAATGATGGGTAGTTGGTGTTGGCGGTGATCGTTTCTCCACCTTGTAACTGGAGATTACCTGTGCCGTTAACAACCAGCGTACCTGATGAGCCGTTGACGGTAAGGTTTTGACCGTTGAGATCAAAGGTGCCTGCTTGAATGGTGAGATCCTGACTGGCAGCGTCCATTACGAGCGCCGATAGCAAATTTACTTGGCCGCCGGATTTGTTAACGGTGATATCAGCATCAAATAGACCAGTAGCGCCCGTAAGATCAAAAGTTTGAACCGCAGAACCGGAAAAAAGCATTGGAGAAGTACCACCATCAAAAGTGGAGGCGACCACAACATTCCCTTGAGGGTTAAAAGTGCCGGTGTTAACAATGCCTTCGGTTAAAGTTAAGGTATTTGTTGTAACAAGAGTATCTCCACTGGCAATAATAATTGTATTCGCACTCCATCCGGCAAATGTTATATTATAAAATGTTTCCGATGTTGCGACATCAATGGTGTAGTTCTTATAAGCAAACGTTACGGTTCCTGTGCCTTCGTTGAAGGTGCCCGCGGACTTGGTGAAACCGCCGGAGATAGTTAAAGAAGGAGGAGCAATGAATGTTCCTGAGGCTTGCGTAAAGCCTCCTAAATCAATAGTGACTGCGTATGGACCAGATCCATTACCGTTGTAATTAAATGGCACAGCATTGCTGTCTATTGGATCGGTGGTATCAAAATTTGATGTAATTTCAAGACCATAAAGAGTACTTGCTGCATTAAATACTACAAAGTCGTTGGCGTCACTGGCGTCATCAAAGCGTAAGTTCGGACCAGTCCCTCCATTAATTGTATAAGTTTGTACTACTGCGTTATCACCAAAATCAATGGTGGCAGTTCCTCCGTCAAAAGTTGAAGCTTGAGTTATATTTCCTCTGGCATCAATAGTGCCGGTATCAACATAGCCATCGGTTAAAGTTAAGGTACCTGCGACAACCATCGTATCACCGGAAGTAATGGTAAGAATACTTCCTCCAGCGGTCAGGTTTATTGTTACGTTGTTAAATGTTTCTGTGGTGGCAACGTTATAAGAATTAGTTATTCCTGTAAATGTTATTAGTCCTGTGCCCTCTACAAATGTCCCCGCGGTTTTAGTGAAACCACTTGCAATGGTTAAGTTTTCTGTGGCTTGATAAGTTCCATCGGCTTGCGTGTATGTACCTATGGCAATGGCTACGCCCCCCGTTTGAGTGATTGTTCCAACATAGCCTGTATTGATAGTTAATGATGCGTCTCCTAAAGTACTGTTAATATTTGCTCCATTGTCACAGTCGGCATCAAAGATAGCTGTGTCTCCAGCTGTTGGCGCAGCACTGGCATCACCGCTTCCACAACCTGCGGGATCGGTGGTTTTCCAATTTGTGGCGATAGAGGTATTAGCTCCATCGGCTCCTACCCAATACTTGTTAGCGGCGGAAGCGGATTTTACTGATAAGAACAAGAAAAGACATAACGAAAGGAGCGTTAATGAGAAGATTGTTTTTAGGCTTTTGTTTGCTATTAAAAGCTTTAATGTTGATGTCAGGTTGAACACTAGTAATGCATGATAATTCTAGCAGAAAAAAACCATCTTACCCACTGTGTCAAAGGTTACTTTCTTTATTTTTATCCAGGCATATGTTGACAGTGCTCCAGCAGAAGCAATTCAAAGACGGAGCAACAGGTTCTTTAACCTAATTCACTTTAATAATTTAAACGAGGGAGTCGATAGAAACTTGGGGGGATCTGTTTACTCTCTCACCAAACGCAAGAGGGCTTTACTGCCCTTTTGTTGCGTTATAATTGTAAGTTGAATAAATAGCCATTTACTGCTAATATTACCTTAGGCGACGGGAGGGTACGTTTGCCCGCTCTATTGAAAACCGAATAAATTCAGAACTTGTCACAACAACGCGAAAGGAACGAAAAGTGTCAAAAAGCAACATCCACAAGTTTCTAATTCAGGACGAAAGAAACCAGAAAGGAAAGGATCTACTGCGAGAGATCAAAGCAACGCTGGGAATCGGGAGTATCACATCAGTCAACACTCGACAGATATACCGTCTGGAAGGTTTGACTCAAGAACAAGCATATGATTTTGCGATGAGAATTCTTTGTGAACCACTCATCCAAACATGTTCGACGACACTTCCAGAAACAGAAGATGATGCCCCCTTGTTGTGGTATGAAGTCGCTTACAAGCGCGGTGTCATGAACCCGGCGGCGGCATCGATTGTTAAAACAGCGCATGATGACGGCTTAGCGAACCTGATTGCGGCCGACACCAGTTGGACGTACTGCTTTCACGGCAACCCGACCCAAGAAGAACTTGAGCGCATTTTTTCACGCCTCCTGGTGAACGCGACTGTTGAACAGTTAGTCACCGAGGAGCCACTGTCTCTTTTGACCGCAGTTATCCCGGGACCAATTGAACTAGTCGCAATCAGGGAAATGACGGATGAGGAACTGACAACGCTTTCTTCGAACCGCAGTCTTTTTCTCAACCTTGAAGAAATGCGCGTCATCAGACAGTATTTCATCGAATTGGGACGCGATCCCACTGACGGCGAAATCGAGATGCTTGCCCAAACCTGGAGCGAGCACTGCTGTCACAAGATTGCTCGAGCCAAACTTAAGGATGCGGAAACAGGCGCGATGAAAGAACCGCTTCTGAGGCGCCTAAGAGAGGAATCTGCAAAGTATCCGGATAATGTTTTGTCGTCTTTTGTGGACAACTCCGGCGTCATCCTTTTCTACGATGGCTGGGCTATTTGCGCCAAAATCGAAACCCACAACGCACCCAGCGCTTTGGAACCGTATGGTGGTGCAAACACCGGAACCGGTGGCGTCATTCGCGACCCGATGGGCACCGGCCAGGGAGCCAAGACGATTTTGTCTGTCGACGTTTTTTGTGTGGCCCCACCTGATTTACCGTCTTCCGAACTGCCCGAAGGATGCTTGCCTCCCCGTTATCTTTTCCAACGCGTTGTTGCCGGCGTTCGCGACTATGGCAATCGCATGGGAATTCCGACCAGCAATGGCTCGGTTCATTTCCATCCCGATTTTCGTGCTAAACCGTCGGTCATTGTTGGCGCTGTTGGGATCCTACCCGAAGATAAGTGCCAAAAAGGGGAACCTGAACCAGGTGACCTTATTTTGGTTCTGGGTGGCAGAACCGGACGCGACGGCATTCACGGCGCTACTTTTTCCAGCGGAATGATGACAGATAGCACGACGAGAATTAACGGCAGTGCCGTCCAAATCGGCAACGCGATCGAAGAAGAACGGCTTGAAGACGCGATTCTGGATTGCCGAGACGCAAATTTGACGCGCGCACTTACGGATTGTGGCGCGGGAGGTCTTTCTTCGGCAATCGGCGAAATGGGAGCGACAGTAGGAGCGGAGGTGTGGTTGGAAAAAGCCCCACTCAAATACTCCGGCCTTGCTCCCTGGGAGATTTGGATTTCGGAATCACAAGAACGCATGGTCGTTTGTTGCAAAGAAGCCGACGCTCCGACTATCCTTCAGTTTTGCAAGGCACGCAATGTCGAAGCAACCGTAGTCGGCAAATTCACCGGCAACAGCAGGATCCTGGTTACGCACAACGACAACAGTCTTTGCGACCTTTCGATGGACTTTCTACACAACGGCCTTCCCCAGCGCGTCATGACAATGCGACGACGTGCCAAGCAGGAGATAGAGCGGCTAGAAGTTGATGAGCCCGGATCTTCTACAGAGTGGGAAAAGTTGTACGCGAGGGTCATGGCACATGGCAACGTCTGTTCGAAAGAACCGATTGTGCGCATGTACGACCACCGCGTCCAAGGTTCGAGTGCACTAATGCCTTTTTCGGGTCCGTCACAAGCGGGTCCGAACGATGCAACAGTACTCTGCCCAATTCTCGGGAAACCGTACGGTGTCGTTTTTTCACATGGTCTCAACCCCGTTCTCAACCGTATTGATCCCTACCATGGCGGTCTTTGGGCGGCGGTAGAAGCTCTGTCGAATTATGTTGCGGTAGGTGGTGATTACCACGAGGCCGCACTGATCGACAACTTCATCTGGCCGTATCCGGACGAAGAGTACCTTTGGGATTTGGATCAGTCTTTTGAAGCATGTATCACGGCGATGCGGTTGTTCGGGATTCCTTTCGTTTCCGGCAAGGATAGCCTCTCTAGCACCTACAAGAAACGAGGTCTAGTGATTCACGTTCCGCCCGTTCTGTGCGTATCCGTGTTTGGCAAAATTCCTGACGTTTCCAAAACGGTCACTGCTGACCTTAAGCGAAACGACTCTCTCCTCTTTCTTGCGGGAGAGCTCGACACGCAAAACCTCGGTGGCTCCGCATATTACGATGTGCTTGGTGTCGCTGGCGGAGGAGTACCTTTGGCAGACTATCTCAAACTGCCAACCCTCTTCGACTGGCTCCACCGGCATATTGTGACTGATGACATTCTCTCTTGCCATGACATTAGCGAGGGCGGACTTGGTGCCGCGATCGCCGAAATGTGCATTGGCGGAGAAGTGGAAGCCGAAATATGTGTCCCCGAGAATTTCAACGGTCGACCCGACCATTGGTTCTTCAGTGAGACTTCGGGATGTTTTGTCCTAGAAGTATCGCGCGAAAAAGCTGGGCAGCTAATCGAGGACGCGGCCCGGCTGACAATTCCTTTAGCACTGATCGGCCGAGTCAGCTCCGACCAGGACATCTGGCTCAAACACAGTGACGGTCAGCTGCTTTTTGTCTCTTCTCTTCGAGAACTCAAACAAAGTTGGCAGCAGCCAATGAAGGAGGTGTTCGGTGAATAGACCGAGGGTTTGCACCCTTTTAACAGACGGAATAAATTGCGAAAAAGAAACCGGCTATGCATTTGAAAAGGCCGGCGGACAATCGCAACTAGTTCACATCAATCAGCTTCGAAACCGTTCCGTCTCGCTCATGGATTTCGACATTCTCGCAATTCCCGGTGGCTTCTCTTACGGTGATGACATTGCCGCCGGAGTGGTTCTTGGAAACGAATTGATGTCATTCCTGCGAGATCAGTTACTCGCCTTTGTTGAAGCGAAACGTTTGGTACTTGGAATTTGCAACGGATTCCAGGTGCTTGTGAGGACGGGCTTACTCACACCATCAAATGCGAGTCTGCAATCCCCACGCATTGCACTCGTCGCAAATGACTGCGGCAAGTTCGTATGTCGCTGGGTGTCGATGACGGTATGCCAAGAATCCCTTTGCGTATTTACGCAGGGAATCGACAACATACCATTTGAGGCGCCGGCGGCACATGCGGAAGGAAAACTAGTCGCAGACGAACCCACCCTCCAGTGGATTACGGATCACCACCTGGCACCGTTACGCTACTGCGAGGCGGATGGAAATAACACGATGCGCTATCCCGCAAATCCCAATGGGTCACGTCTTTCCATAGCAGGAGTGTGTAATGACAAAGGAACGGTGTTCGGGATGATGCCACATCCCGAGGCCAACATTGAGCCTCATCACTACTTCAACTGGCGCCGTCGGCCTCAAAACTCAAGGCCGCACGGGCTAAAGATCTTTGAAAACGCAATCCGCTACGCGCGGACATAGCCACTGGCATTCCCAATGCCAGTTTTTTTATTGATCAAATACCAACTTCGCCGCTCCTAACGCCGTTCCGTCAAAAATTTTTTGGGGCACAATTTTTATTCCGGAAATTTCTTCTTGAAATTTTCCAACAATTCCATCGCGCATCACCCCACCATCTATCACAATTTCCGTCGGTTTATGCGGTAACTTCTTAATTACTTTATCTACATCAATCGCGATTTCTTTCAGATATTTTTTAAGCGCCGGTTTATCGGCCAACAATTTCAAAACTTCCTTGGCCCCGCGATCCATTTTTGCTTCAATCGCGAAGTTTTCGCCACCGGCCGTGATTGTTGTAAAAAATCCTTCACGTAACAAAAACTCTTTGCCGATAATTTGCATGATGAATGTGCCCGTCCCGTATGTAATTTTTGTCGTCCCTTCCGTGTCCCCCGCCGCATAAAGACTGGCTTGCTGATCGCCACAGACTGTAAGAATTGGTAGAGAAAATCCTAATATATCTTTTTTTAGATTTCCAAAGTGACCCTGCGTTTTTTTAATTTCCGGCAGAATTTCTATATTAACATTAAACATATTCAATAATTCATCGTCCCATTGTTTGGTTTTGATATTACAAAGCAGGGTGCGTGTGGCATTTGTCACGTCGGTGCTAAACACCTGTTCTTCAGTCAAATTCCATAAAAGCCAGGAATCTACTGTCCCGCAAGCCAAACAATTTTTCTCTGCTGCTAATTTTACTTCCGGCACGTTATCTAAAAGCCAGCTGATTTTTGACGCAGAAAAATACGGAAGAATCGGCAAGCCGGTTTTTTGCAAAACCACTTCTCCAAATTTTTTTGCCAATTCCTGACAATATTCATTCGTGCGCGTGTCTTTCCAAACAATCGCCGGATAAAACGGCCAAGCTGTTTTCTTGTCCCAAGCAATAATCGTTTCCCGTTGGTTGGTGATGCTCATTCCCAAAAAATCTTCTTCCTTTATTTTACTGGCGCTTACTGCCTCCGCTAAAACTTCTTTGCTCAATTGAATAATTTCAGCGGGGTCTTGTTCCACGTGCCCGGGATGCAACCTTATTTCTCCGATTGTCCGATTGGCCTTCGCAACAATATCGCCACCCCTGGAAAATACAAACGCCTTGATACCCGTCGTGCCGACATCCAAAACTAAAACAAATTTATTTTCGAGGGATTTCACAAACCAGTTGTTTAGCGTCCGTGGTGCCACACGCGCAGATCGCCAAAGGAAAATATTCGACAATCGATTTTTTTTCAACAATTACCAAGTGCAAAATATTCAACAACGGATAACGAGAATATTTTCCCAGACGCTTACAGATTTGGGCAATTGATTTCGTCCCCTCGCTGGTCATCGCGGAGGCAGGATCTTTCACCAAGCTCACGCCGGTTTGATGATTGTGAGAATCATTACTAAAACCGGTCGCCACTAAATCGCCAATACCGGATTGTCCGTAAACAGTCACCTTCTTTCCCCCCAATTTTGGCACAATTTCACTCATTTCCAAACAAGCTTGCGCCACATACCAACCGCGAAAATTACTACCCAGTTCCAAACCATGGGTAATCCCCAAGCCAACCGAATAAATATTTTTCAAAACACCCGTTAGTGCGACCCCGCGCATGTCGGTAGAAAAAGTAAGTCGTAAATCATGGCAACGGAATAAGGGAATTACTTTTTTAGCCATTCCGGCAGAATATGCCGCCAAAACTGCCGCTGTTCCTTTTCCCGCACTTATTTCTTCCGCAATCATCGGACCGTATAACAACATTCCTCTTTTTCGCCCCAAATACTCCTTGAGAACTTGATCCATCGTTTTGCCTGTATTTGCTTCTAATCCCTTGGCCAAAACAATCACGGGAACACTTCTGCCCACCTCGTCGGAAATATCACTCAAAACGGCACGTACCGCTTTTGAGGGAATGGCTAAAAAAATGACGTCCGCGTTAGGTACCAATTCCCGAAGATTTTTTTGTTTTGGCACTTTCTTTGGCTCGCTATCCCAAAAATCGACTGTGCACTTATTTGCTTTAACGAGAATTTTCGCAATCGCCTGTCCAATCTCTCCCGCGCCAATAATAAGAACTTTTTGCATAAATCAATTATAGCTTAAAACCGCCCGAAACGTTTGCTTTTGCCCATTGATTCAGCCATTTTACCTGTCCCTCACTCACGCCACCTTGAAACGCGCGGGATTCTTCAATTGCTTTATCCATTGGCCAGCCTTGCACGGAATAACGATACAGAACAACCATTGTTCCAGCCCTGCCAATGCCACCACGACAATGCACGTGCACCGGTTGATTAGCGGGATTTGTCACAAAAGTCAAAAATTCTTTCGCCTGTGCATCCGTTGGTGGTGATCCGTCGGCAATCGGAAGTGCTAAATAATTTAACCCCAAAGCATTAAACCCAGGAATCTTACGATCATCACCCACTTCGCCACGTTCGCCATCGACACGCAGATCAATATCGCTTTTCCAGCCATTCTCTTTCATCCACTTAAACCCAGATAATAACGGCTGTCCAGAACGTGATAAAATATTCGGCACCGGCATCGCAAACGACCAGAGGCCATAATCTTTCGGGGCATTGCTTGGAATCCCCTGCCTTGGTCCCACAAAAACAATGTTTGGCGCCGTACTAGGAACGACCGTCTGGACAGCCAGTTCATTCTTTTGTGAGACAGACGATGAAACAGGCAATTTTGTCGGATTTGTAATTTCCAATGGCAAAGACAACTTATTGTCTTTAGGGCGCAATCCAAACCAAACGCCAAGAATTACAACAACCAAGACCGCTAAACCAATAATTATTTTATTCTTTTTCATACTTGTATTCTAGCACTTTAAGGATCACCCCTAAAGTCAGCGTTCATAAATCATATATCATCAATCATTATTCACGGACTATTCTGATCAATCGCGATTGTTGTGACGTATCCTAATTTTTTATATTCATTGACCAGTTTGCCGGTAGTCGGCGTCACTTCCAAAACACCTCCGGAAATAGCGATTAAAACATTGCCATTCCCCAACTTAACTACATCCGTCGGGTGGTTGATTTTGCGACCACCTTCTAAAGTACTTAGCGTCCAAAGAATTTTTCCTTGCTTATCAACTTCAAAAACTTCATTTTTATTCCTATCTTCCATGACGAAGGTGTCGGTGTTTGTCGGCCAAACGTGTTGAATCCACCCTGCATCCGGTTTCGTCCATTCCCAAACAATATTTTTTGTGGCTCGATCAATAATCAAAACCTTCTTCTGTAGGGTATCTGTAATAAGAATTTGTTTGCCCCCATCCAATGGAACAGTATTTGTTCCCGCCATCAACATTCCCGGTTTCGTCCCCATTTTCAAAGTCTCGCCATATTGCCAGACAATTTTATTGGTATTTTGATCGACGATAATTACGCGACGATTGTTGCCGTCGTTAATCAAAACTTCGTGGTCGTTAATCTTAAATGTTTTATCCGGCTGATGCAGATAACCATCCGAGTAACCCTGAATATCTTTTTTGCCATATTGCCAAACCAACTGGTGCGTTTTTCGATCGATTTCTTGCACGAACATTCCTTCGCCGTCCGAAACAATTAAATTGCCGTTTGAAGCAACAGTTACATATTCGGTATGCGTGGAATAACCGCTTGGGGGGAGTGGTGGCGCATCCATGTGCTGAATCCACACTTGTTTTCCCGCTCGATCGATCCCAACAACCCGTTTTCCATCAAAATCCGTATACCAAAGTGTGACAAAATCCAGGGGCACTGGAGTTGTTGCCAATGTCACAATCTGATTTTTTGCCGCCGGCAACCGTTTTCCTGCGAGTTTTAAAATATAATTGGCTACCCTGGAAGCATCTTTCCCACTACCGACATACAAACTACCGACACCGGCAATTATCGCTGTGACAACAAGCACTGTGGTTATCGAAACTTTTTTATTAGCCATACCAAAACATAGAAATACCTATTCCATAGTTTAGCATTATTTTATCTCTTTCACTAACCAACTACTCAATGACAACGCCTTCTTCCAGCAAGATTTGATAGTGAACAGGGGATTGGCGAAAAAGATACTCCACCACCTTGCCACGAACGGAAGCAAGCTTAAGGTCGTGCTTTGACGCAAAACTCACGATTTGCTTTTCCGCGTCTTTCGTTCCCGCAACATCATCAATCAAAAGCTCTACCTCGGCCAGCGCGTAACCAAAATCGCACGCATCAATGTCAATATTAAATTGTTCTTTTTTGAATTTTTCACGCCGTGTAGTAATAGTAACAAATGGAACATACCCCGCCGTCTTTAAATCGATCAGAAATTCCCCACCCTTGGGGATATTTAACATCTGACGCACTTCTTCCTCCGCAGTAAACTCCTCATAACGATTACACAAGTGTTCGTTCTTTTCTTCCGTTTCCAACGGCATTTTCAATTCCACCTGTTTATCGCGCATTCGAAGCCAAATATCATTTTTAGTAAGTTCGTAATTGTGTTTATCGAAATAGGTGTCAGTAAAAACTTTCTCGCCCAAAAATTTCGCACCCTTCTTCAAGCGTTTTTCCTGCGCAGGAGTCAACAAAAACTTCTTTTCAATTTCAATCATAAATCGGATGATACAGGACTTTTTAAGTTTTATCTATTATTTTTGTGGGATTTGGAAACTAGCCATTTAACCAATGCAATAATTCCAACGATACCCAATACCCACCAAATCACGGTAAATAGACTACCCGCTCCACCACCGTAAGAATAGCCAAAATTCATCATAGAATTATAACCGCGTCCCGAACTATTAAACGTTCCACTTCCGCCCATCATATTCATCATCGACATAAATCCGACATCTTGCGCCGGAAAAGCGACCATCGTATCACAACCGCTGAAACGTTTACCCATCACAATGTGCATTTGTTCTTCGCCGGACTTTCCCATCATCCTCTGCATCATTTCGTTCATCACGATGTGCCTTTGTGTATCACCGATCGATTGACCCATAAAATATTCACCAATTTTTTCAAAGTTGTCATCCGTAAGTTGAGAACAATTGATGGTTTTTTGACTTAATTGATCCAAAAACTTTTTCCCGTCTTGTTCTTCTTGTTGCTGACTCTGTACAACCGAGCTATCTGCCGTTTGATTTATATATCCCATCATCCCCTGCGCAAGAGTTGCGCTTGGTAGGAATACTGCCAAGCCTAACGCAACTAAACCGATTAAAAATATTTTATTCATTTAGATTGTAATTAATTGTAAACTTTAATGACAGCTACTGTTGTGTTTTGAATCACTGTCGTCTTTCGTGTCAGAATTTTCTTGATCGTTTTTGGGAGCAGAATGCTTTTTGTGCATCCAAAAATGCAACACCAAAAAACCGCCGATAAAAATCGGCCATAAATACCACCGCGAAAGCCACTGGCCGGCACCAGGAATAAGAACCAACAGCGGAAAAAGACAACACAGCATCATCAGCCACATCATTGGCGAACTGCTATCGCCGTGTTTATGATTTGACATAGTTTATTTGTTCCTTTCTTCAAGGCTGGCATTAAACATCCAAACCATATAACAACCATAAAT
Organism: bacterium; assembly: GCA_030647555.1. NCBI lineage: Bacteria > bacterium. The sequence goes on from JAUSJG010000024.1 coordinate 30,958, forward strand.
AACAGAAAAAACCAATACGTATGCGGTACCCAAAATTACACTTCCAAAATTTATCCAAGTAAATCCAGGTAACGTCTCAAAAAGGGCATGGTGTAATTCCATCCCTTGGGTAGACCGCAACGGAAGAAACCCGCCGAGCAAACAAACAGCATAAACTATTTCACCACCCAAGACACAGCGCCAAACGTACTTAACTAACGATAATTTCATATTTTTAAAATATTTATAAATAAATTTTTTACTTTCCCAGCTTTTTTTCGACACGCTTAAGTAGCACGGCGTTACTAGCCACAATAATCGAGGAGGCGGACATTAACAACGCGGCAACTTCGGGCCGTAACGAAATGCCAAACGATGAATAAAATACACCCGCCGCAACAGGAATAGCCAGGATATTATAAATCGCCGCCCAAAATAGATTCTGCTTCATTTTTGTCACCGTCGCTTTGCTTAGAATAATCGCCGAAACAATGTCTGCCGGATCAGACTTCATTAAAACAATATTGGCCGTTTCTATCGCCACATCCGTTCCCGCACCAATGGCAATGCCGATATCGGCTTGTGCCAAGGCCGGCGCGTCATTAATCCCGTCCCCCACCATCGCGACAAATTTTCCTTCCCCTTGCAGTTGCTTAACGTGTTTTGCTTTATCACCCGGTAGCACTTGGGCGAAGTAGCGTTGAATATTCAATTCAACGGCAACTTTTTTTGCCACTGCTTCCAGATCTCCCGTAATCATTACCACATCAATCCCCATTTTTTGCAATTGAGTCACGGCGGATTTTGCCGTCGATTTAATTTTATCGGCAACTCCAATCACGCCCGCAATTTCGCCATCCAACGCGAGAATACTGATTGTATTACCGCCATTTGCCAAACGATCCATCTCCGCCTTAAGTGACAAAACATCAACCCCGTTTTTTTCCATCAGACGCTCCGTTCCGGCCAATACCGTTCGCCCATCAATTGTCACCGCAATGCCGTAGCCGCCAATGGAATTAAAATTTTCCACTTTTCTATTCATTTCAACTTTACGTTTTTTTGCTTCTTCAATTATAGCCGCACTGATTGGGTGATTGGAGTTTTGTTCCGCCACTGCGGCAAAAGACAACATTTCTTCCACTGCAAGTCCTTGACGCGCCACAATTTCCGTTACCTGCGGTTTACCTTCAGTCAGCGTACCGGTTTTGTCCAAAACAATCGCTGTTAATTTGGAGGTATTTTCCAACGTTGCCGCGTCTTTAATTAAAATATTATGCTTGGCGCCAATCCCCGTCCCCACCGCCACCGCCGTAGGGGTAGCTAACCCCAAAGCGTCCGGACAAGCAATCACAACCGCAGAAACGGCAAATGTGAGTGCTGTCATTAAAGTTGCGCCAGCGATAAAATACCAACCGAAAAAAGTGGCGATGCCGGAACCGATCGCCAATACCACCAACCACGCCGCGGCCTTGTCCGCAATTCTTTGCCCTGGCGCTTTTGAGTTTTGGGCGGTCTCCACCATTTTTATAATCTGCGCCAAAACAGTGTCACTTCCGACTTTTACCGCTTTAAATTTAATCGCTCCTGTTAAATTAATTGCTCCCCCAATGACTTTGTCGCCGATTTTTTTCGTTACCGGAATTGATTCACCCGTTACCAGCGATTCATCGATAGAAGACTCCCCTTCGGTCACTTCACCGTCAACCGGAATTTTATCGCCAGGCTTCAGGATTACCGTGTCTCCTTCAACAATTTCGGCACTTTGGATCATAACTTCTTTGCCAGCCCGTAAAACCCGCGCTTGCGGAGGAACTAAATCAAACAAGGCCCTTAGAGAATCCGAGGTTCCTCGACGCGACTTCATTTCCATCCAATGCCCAAACAAAACAAATGTAACCAACAGGGCAGCGGCCTCATAAAAAGTTTCCGCGCCGCCCAACAGTGTTAAGACGACACTAAAAATATAGGCAGCTAAAACACCAGTCGAAATTAAGACAGACATGTTTAGCTTCCTTACTTTCAGGGAATAGTATGTTCCAGTGATAAAAATTGATCCCGCCCAAAAAACTATCGGCGTTGTAAGGATAAACAACAGCCAATTAACCGGAATAGGGGTTGGCAAATTAAGCTTAAAAAAATTAATCCCTACCGGTGAATACAAAAATATCGGGATAGATAAAATTAGTGATATCAAAAAACGGCGGCGCATGTCCGCCTCCATTTTTTTTGCCAACTGCGGGTTTGTCATTGCCGATTCGTGATCTTGATGATTCATCTTTGACATATCTTCCTTTTTTGATTCACCCGGCATCTTCATATCACCCATCTTGTGATCACTTTTACCGCCTGGTTTATTTTTAGGAATCAACTCCATTCCGCAAGCAGGACAGCGACCAGGTTCGTCCTTCAAAACTTGCGGATGCATCGGACATGTATAAATTATCGTGTTTGTTTTGTGATTCATTTTTGTAGTGAGTGGCTTATTATTTCAATATTACAACTACTGTGCTCCTTGCACCACTGCTCACATTTTTTCATCCATTCTATGTCTTCATACCAAAGTTTACATTCAGGACACTGATACAGTTCCCCCTGTATTTCTTTTGAATTATTATTAATTGATAAATTTATGTTATTTTTTTCATCGTCCTTTTTTACTAACACAACAAAACGATAAACAAGATAAACCAAGCCCAAACCAACCACAATATTTGCCAGTGGCCAGCGTTCCGTCCACCTCGTAACCGCCCAGGCGACATTATTAACGATTGGCGATGGTCCTACGGGCATTGCTAATTTTCCGGTAAACACCAACCCGAGGGTAACGAAACCAACTCCGAAAAACATAATCGCCGCCAAAAGATTAGTGATTAACACTGGATACTTATTACCACCCAAACTAATTATGAATAGTTGTTTGCGAAAAATTGGCCGGGCGAGAAAATTCCCGCGTTCAATAAATAAGGCGGCTAGATACAGCGGTGCCACCATTCCCAACACATAAGCCAATCCAACAGACAAGGCCTGTAACAGCGACCCCGAAAGCGAGCTAATTGTTAAAACTCCCACCAGAACCGGCGCGCAACATGCCGAAGTCACACCCGCCACTAAACCAAGTACGAATGTCGACAAAATATCCGTACCTCCTTTTGGCCGATTAAAATGCGGCATCGGCAACTTAATACCAAACAGGGCAAAAAATGCGGTAGCCACCATTAAAACACCGCCAACAATATAGGTCTGATCATGAAACCGGAAGAAAAATTCAGACAATATCTTGGCGCCCAAAACAATCGGTAAAATTACGGCAAATATTCCTAAAGCATAAATGCCTGTCATCAATAAAATTTTTCTTTTTTCTTTAAAGACATTGCCCAAATACGCTGGTAACAAATACGATATGCAACAGGGCGCAAAGAGTGCCACCATTCCGGCAACAAACGCTGCAATCAACGAAACTTGATATAAAGCTGTCGGGTTCATAATTATTATTGATTAAGCGCCACAAGCGGCACCGGCACCACCAACGCCCGGCGTATTGCCTATTTTTGCCTTGATCGCTTTATATCCGGCTGCTGAACTATACTCAGATGACAAAACTTGCTTGGAATCAACATCCGCCCACGTTGTGTTGTTGTTTTTCTGAAAATAATACGCAAGGTCAACATACGTTTGGCTAAACCAATACGAATTAAATGCCAACACCGCGCGGTAAATTTCTTCTTCGGAAAAATTCTGACTAACCATCAACTCCACAAGTCCAAGTGCTGCCATACCGTGATTACAATCCGGAAACGCCGTCGAATTGTTGCAACAGGGTCGATAAATACCGGCACTTATTTTCTTCACTGTTTCTTGTTGAACGACAGTCAGTGGAATAATCGTTTCCTTACCATATAATTCAAGTGCTGGTTTTGCACCCAGCGTCCACCCGCCTGTCGACGCTAAGTTGCCAAGATCTCTTGGGTAATTTTTTTTCATGTCTTCCAAAACCAAAGACTGCTGATTAAGACCCAAGGCCCACAACGTGTTTACCCAAAAATAGGCATTATCCGCATTGACCGTAATGCCATCATTTTTTTCTTCCGTTAGATATGTCATATCATCCTTGTATTTTTCATCCATATAGTTTTTACGAAATTTTTCCAGATCAATTGCGCCATTTTCAACTAATTTTTTTCCAGTATTTCCCCATTTAACACTGAATTTAAAGCCGTCTTTGGGAACAACCGTTTCCTGTATTTTGTTCATCGTCTCTTTTTCTTCCGCTGTTGGAGCATTCACCTCAACAATATTTTTTTTCGGGTTATCTGCTTTTACCGTTACTTTCTTGTTTACAGGCGTACCTGCTTTCAAAACAAAAACAAGAATAAGCACAGCAACACCGACATAAAATAAAATTATCAAGAAGGGAACTGGCTTTACTCTAAATAAACTATTTGGCGTGGTCATGGTTAGCGCGCTACGAATGCGGTCAAAGAAAATGATAACTGCGAATTATTCGTATCATTTGTACTCACTAATACGCGGCGCGAAATTGCCCCCACACCGTTTGGTCCGTGAAACGCGGGGTCAAAAACCACTTTCAGCTCCGCTTTTTTCCCCACCGGAACAACCATCACGTACGGCGATTTCGTGTTCATTCCAAACAACGGCGATGATTCCCCGTCAAGCAACAACTGAGCGGTTGTACAGTGACATGAGGTGTTTGCGTTATATAATTTCAAATCGGACGTCCCCGTGTTTTCGATATTAAATTTCGCCTCTACCTTGCCATTTTGCATACTGATATTGCCCCAGTCGTAAACAGACTTATCGACACGCAATTTTGCATCATTGTTGAATGACACATTCTGCGGCGTGGAAACTTTTGCGTTGATAAACAGTCCACCCACCATTATCGCCACACTAACTGCGATCACTCCAATTATTAATTTTTTGTCACTCATATTTTTTTGTTAGAAACAATAACGTTGAAGTTTCTTTATCGGCCGACTTTATTTTTCACGCCTTGCTCCTGTTTTGTAACATTTGGTTTTTCAGACATATCCGAACTCAAACGCGCAAACTCAATAAACAAACCGGTGAAAAGCAATACCATAACTATCGGAGCAATAATTGATAACCAATTTTTTCTACTCGGCTTAAATCTTCGCAGTAACATCGAATTGGCAACGACGGAAATAGAACTCAAAGCCATTGCCAAGCCGGCCAATTCTGGCTTCAATACTAAACCGAGCCCCATAAATACTCGCGCCGCCACCGGAATCCCAATAACATTATAAAACAGGGCGAAAAACATATTCTGACGGATTTTACCCATCGTTTCGCGCGAAAGTTCCATTGCCGTCACAACATCGCGTAAATCGTTTTTAATTATGACGATTCCACCTGTTTCCATGGCCACGTCGGTACCCGAACCCATAGCAATCCCCAAGTTAGCTTGTGCCAATGCCGGTGCGTCATTGATGCCGTCACCCACCATCGCCACCACTTTTCCTTGTTCTTGCAGTTTTTTCACTTCGTTGGCTTTATCTTGCGGAAGCACTTCGGCCAAGACATTCGTAATCCCAACCTGCTTAGCAATAACTACCGCCGTTCGACTGTTATCGCCTGTAATCATGTAAACAGCAATACCTCGCTTCTTTAACTTAGTTACCGCCTCCAGCGAAGTATCTTTAATCGTATCTGCCACGGCGACAGCGCCCAAAATTTCTTTCTCGTCCGCCAAAATCATCACGGTTTTCCCTTGTTCTTCCGTCTTAGAAATTTTTCTGTTTATTTTTTCCGTACTCAAACCAACCACGTCGGTCATCAATTTTCTATTACCAAAATAATACTTCTTACCGCCAATACGACCTTCCACGCCATGGCCGGGAATAGCACTGAAATCGGTTACTTCATCAATATCGATTTGTTCTTCCTCGGCGTACTTGCAAACGGCTTCTGCCAAAGGATGCTCTGATAATTTTTCGAGAGAAGCCGACATACGAATCACTTCTTCTTCATCCATTTGCGCGAGTGTGAGAATATCCGTTACTTCCGGTTTGCCGTTCGTTAATGTCCCGGTTTTATCGAAAACAATGGCATTAATTTTTTCGGCCGCCTCCAACGGTTCACCGCCTTTAATGAGAATACCGTGTTCGGCACCCTTACCGGTGCCAACCATCACTGCCGTCGGCGTGGCCAAACCCAATGCGCAGGGGCAAGCAATTACAATCACGGCCGTAAACGCCATTAAGGAAAAGCCGATGGTCGCGCCCAGCACGAAATACCAAATGACAAACGTGAGTATGGCGATACCGATAACCACCGGGACAAACACCGCCGAAATACGGTCGGCAAAAGCCTGGATCGGCGCTTTGGAAGACTGCGCGTCTTCAATTAATTTGATAATTTGCGAAAGCGTCGTTTCTGAACCGATTTTTGTCGCGCGAAATTCAAAACTACCTGTTTTATTAATCGTTGCGCCAATAACGACATCGTCGACCCGCTTTTCCACCGGCAAACTCTCTCCCGTAATCATCGATTCGTCCAATGCCGATGAACCTTTGGTAATAACACCATCCACCGGTACTTTTTCTCCGGGACGCACCATGATAATATCGCCATGTATAAGATCATCGACAAGAACATCAACTGTCTTACCGTCACGGACAACGCGCGCGGTTTTAGGCTGTAACCCAACCAATTTTTTAATCGCATCGCTCGTTCTGCCCTTGGCTTTCATTTCCAACCATTTACCAAGCAAGACAAAAGTAATCAAGAAGGCGGCTGTCTCAAAATAAAGATCCGGTATTTTACCCCCGTTAATACCCAAGATTGTTCCAAAGTTATATTTGAACGCCACAAAATTAAATAGACTGTAGAAGAAAGCAGTGGACGTACCGATGGCGATTAAGCTGTCCATGTTAAATGTCTTCATTTTCAGCGAAGACCACATTCCTTTATAAAAACCCGCGCCGGCATAGAACTGAACCGGCAATGTGAGCGCTAACGAAATTATTCCAACATAGGGTGGGAAGACGTTGCCCCCGGGTAGCCACTTGAAAAAGTCCAACAACATGAAATAAAACATCGGTAGCGACAGCACAAAACTGAACATGAACTTGTCGAATAGGCTTTTCGTTTCCAATGCCCGCTTTTTTTGTTCAAATTCACTGTCCTTGGTATCTATTTCCGATGCCCGATAACCGGCTTTTTTTACCGCATTAATGAGCTCAGCGATACCGGCCGAATTTTCATCAAACGTTATCGCGGCTTTTTCCGCGGCAAAATTCACACTGGCCTGTTTCACGCCCGGCACCTTCTTTAAAGTTTTTTCAATTACCCCCGCGCATGATGCACAGTGCATACCGGAAAGAGAAAGATTAATCCTTCGGTTGGCATTTTTACCTTCTGTCTTTTTTACCGTAATCTCATTTTCTGTGCGTTTTTCTGCATCAACACTGCCCAACATTTGCGGTACTCCCAACGCTTCCATGCTTTTCAGCATCCGTTCAGCAAAGTTTTTCAAATCGGCCTGTTCCGGAAAAACAAACTCTCCCGTTTTATTGTTTCGTATTTTTCCATGGAAACTCGGTTGACCTTTTTCATCGTTTACAATAACACCTTCCGCTTCAATTTGCGTTTCCAGTTTTATCTTCACGTTTTTTCCTTCGACTTTTTCCAATTCAATGTTTTCTTTTTTATCATCACCAATAGCAACATCCGTCGTAATTTCAGCCGTGTAATTATTCTCTTTGATTACCGCCAATATTTTTTCCGTACTTACTTTTTCAGTATCCAACAAAACATCCGCGCTTTTCTTTTCAAAACTTACTTCCACTTTTTCAACCCCTGGGAGTTCACTAATCGCCAGTTGCAATATCTTCTCACAGGAAGCACAGTGCATCCCGGAAATTTTTAGACCAATTTGTTGCTTCATATGATTAAGAAACCTTATAGCTCAAGGTTGCGAGCGCCGTCTGCAACTCATCTTTTGAAACTTCGCGATTCGCGGTAACGGCGCCGTTACCAGCCAAATCGACAGTAATTCCTTGTATTCCGTTTACTTTTTCCAAGGACTTTTCAATCAGCTTTACGCACGATTGGCAGGTCATTCCTGAAACTTTGAAATTTGTTGTATACATTGATTTGGTGAAGGTTATTGAATTATTATACCTATACCTAGGGTACAGGTACCCTATAAATATGTCAACCCCCCCCCTTAGATGACCACGATAACTCCTCGCGGGACGCCCATGGCACAGGTAATCTGATACGACCCTTTTTCGGGCGTAAAATTAAACCTGACCGTCTTCCCCTTCTCAAGAAACGTCGGACTATCAACCAAGCCTGGAATCATAATCGTACTCATACAACCCTGCCCATCCGCCTTTACATCAACATCAAATTGCACCGGCTTTCCGGCCGTAACTGTAAATTGGTTAGGATAAATGTCTTCCTGTGGCGAAAGAAATGTGGTTTTGATTAACTGGACACCGGGAATAGAAGCACTATTTTGAGCCTCAATTGTCGGTACTGGAGAAACAACAGGCTGTTTTGTCACGGCACTTGTTTTTTGTCCCCCAACTGCACTTTCAACGACATTGAATTTGCCAGTAAACATCCCCATAGAGCACGTAAACTTTATTTCTCCAACCTCTTTCGGTGTAAACTCAATCGTGTTTGCTCCCGGTTGAAGCTGTTTTCGGATACCCAATTTGGGAATCATAAAACTTGCGGCGCAAGTGTTGACATTTTCCGAATTAATGACCAAGCGCACCGGTACGCCTTTTTTGATCGTGAACGAGTTGGGTGAATACCCTAATGCTCCCTGCTTCATTTGCAGAACCTGAAAGCCGTTTTCCGTGGTCGCAACGTCACCATTTGCTGTTGTCCCACTGCCACTGAACTTCCAGAAACTCGGCCAACCGGTTAAATTGTAGCCGTTCGCAATATTCAAAAAAGCTAACCCGACAACAACCACACCGGCAAATTTGAAAAACTTTTTAGCAAAAGACCCCTTAATTAGCGAAGTAAAACCACCCACACCAAGTAGTCCTGGAGCCGTTCCCAACGCAAAGGTACCCATAATCATCGCCCCCGAAGTAAAACTTCCCGTACTCATTGCAAATAGTTGCATCGCTTGCGTGAAACCACAAGGCAAGAAAAATGTCAGCGCGCCGATCAACGCGGAATTACCATGACTATATTCTTTCTCATGCCGACCACGCAGTCCCAATAACTTAGCAATTCCGGACGGTAAAGTCAGTCCGGTAGCGGAAAGCCGTGGAAAAATTTCCGTGAGTTGTGCCCCCAAAACAAACATTACAACCCCCACAACAATCATCATAATTCCCAAAGACGGTCCGGAAAATTGAAAAGCCTTACCCAAAATACCAATCACACCACCCAATAACGTATAAGAAATAATTCGACCCAGATTGAAAAAGAAGTGCGGTCGAAATTTTTGCATTGGTGTTGCTTCCGGGTGCTTCTCGGCATGACGTGCAGAAACACCCAAAACCAGACCACCAACCAGAGCCATACATGTTGATACCCCAGCCGTTAAACCAACCATTAGAACAACTAAAAGACTAGAAGGGTTACTGCCGGAGCCAACATTCAAATTTAGCAGTCCCGCCCACTTTGCCAGAAAAAACAATACACCTGTCAGAACAACCGCATCCAATAACTCACGATAATCTTTAGGATTACTACTAAGCCAATTTTTTGCATCATCTTTTCCAACCGCGTACCCGGCATCACTAACGGCCCGTCGCACTTTTTCCATGTCTAACAACTCACTGGAGTGAATAGTTGCTTCCTTGCTACGAACACTAACCTCTACCTGGTTAACCCCGGGAACAGTTCGCAAATTATCCCCAACTAAAATTTCACACGAACGACAATGCATTCCCTTAATCGGAACAATGGTTTTCATAAGTTTGTATTTTGGTTAAGCACTATTTGTTAACTAGAGTTGTCACACGGAGAATTTCTTCCACCATTTCTTGTTTTTTCTCCTCGTTACTGGTCTTCATCGCATTCTTAAAACAAGTATTCAAATGGCCCTCCATTAGCATTTGATGAGCGGATTTAAGCAGGCCAATGACAGCCAAATTTTGTTGCATAATATCAACACAATATTCGCCATCTTCGATCATTTTAATGATGTTATCGAGATGAGTACGCGCCTTCTTGAAGTTGATGATGGTTTTTTCGTGATATTGATCCATAAAAAGTTGGGTTTAAGGTTCTTGTGTACACCCACCTATGGTGGAGGTTTACCATTGAGAATAAGTCCCTTCGTTCTTTCTGTCAAACTATCACTCCGTCCTTTCCACCACAATCATGACTTTTTCAATTTTTATTATTTCTTCCTTATAACCGCTAGGATATTTCCTAATCGCCTCAAATAAAATTTTTTCTTTATATCGATACCCATTCCCTTTCCCAATACCTGGATCATTGGTGATAAATTCCCCAGTTCCTACGTCATAGCCCTTAATTACCAGCATATGTTCCGTCGGCCCCGGTTGTGTAAAATATGGGTTGCCTAATTTTTGACCATTCACGGGCACTAACACCAGATTCCCCTTAAAAAGTTCTGCTTTGATATCCACCGTTTGAATATTCGCCTGGTACCTTACGTTTGGATATTTAAAATAATCGCGCATTAGTTTAGCCAAATCCTCCGCCGATTGATCCAAATAAAATCCGTAATGCGCTTTTGAATAATCGGAAATTTTTTGTATTTCCACGAACGCTTCTTCACTGGTTAGCGACTTGCCTTCCACCCACCGCATCGCCATCAAAATACTGGCCTCCTCGCAAGCGTTTTGATAAACAGGATCTTTCCAATTGTGGCGTGGCGCTTGAACAATAAACGGTACATCAAACAGAACACTCTTTGTTTGATTTGGTACCAACGTTGGAGGGGTTGTCGGCCGATTAGTTAGTTTCGGTGAAACAAGCAAAACGGGTTCTGTTTTAGAAGTCGCTTGAATATTAATTTTTTCTTGAGTCATTCTTGGCACAAACAGCCAAACAACGATAATTATCACCGCAATTAACCCGGCAACAATTAATTTCTTCATTAATTCAGTATTACACAAAAAACCACAATTAAGGTCCGACCTTTATAGGTCGGACCTTAATGCGACGCTTTAATTTCTTAAGCTGTTTTTTCTTTTTCTCTAAACCCGTACCAACCGGCTACCAATACCAACACAAACAAGGCAATCACCGTCACCAGCCGCATCAGTTCCGCCGAAAGCATCCAAAGTTGGGTAATAGAAATGAAGAAAGAGACAATTCCACCCAAAACCAGCCCAACTGGAAGCACTCTTATTTGGCGCATAAAAGCACTGGATGCGACGGCCAAAGCGCCACCAATCGCAAAAACAAACAGTGAGACTTGTGTACTCTTTTCCGATTGAATATCCCGTGCTCGTTCAAAACTAAGCGGCCCCTGACAATAAGGTTGTGGTTTTTCGTTTGGCGCGACCGGCATGGCATTCTTCCCGCCAACGTCCTGCGAAACCGTCACCCAACGACCACCAGCCACAGAACACTTTTCCTGTGTACTGATATCCGGATAAGGTTCATTCACTGGTGATGGCGGAGGCGCGATTTGCGTCGCGATACTCCGCAGTACCAGCAAAAATAATAACCCTACGGCGACGGCATAAGCGCCACCCAAGAAACCCCCGCCTATTTTCTTAATATTGGTATCCATGGGGTAGATTATACACCCCATTTCAAATAATATTCTATGTCGACAACGGCAGGGTTGTAACACTAAATTAGCTCCAAAATTTTCAATGATCAATTCCCAATTTTCAATTAATTATCAATGACTCAATTATCAATTACGACGTCGTTGTTTGATAATTTAAGAATTGATCATTAATTGATAATTGGTCATTGAAAATTGATAATTTTTCAGTCTATCACCAATTTATGTCCATGTTCCCTTAGCCACTGTCTCTGTTTCCTGAAACTCGGTTCCATCTTTTCCACAAATTTCCAAAATCTTTTTGAGTGGTTGTGATGTTCCAAATGCGCCAACTCGTGCACAACCACATATGCCACCACTTCTTCCGGTGCCATTATCAACCGCCAAGAAAAACTCAAGTGGCCACGATTGGTACAAGACCCCCAACGCGTTCTTGCACCACTAAACCGAAGTTTTTTAAACGTTAGAGTATTATCTTCCGCGAATCGATTCACTATCGGTGTAATCACCGCTTTCGCTCTTTCGATATACCAGCGTGTAAAAATAGCCGGCGCACGGTGCCTTTGCAAAGCGGAAAGCTCAAAATAATCCGTTAAAACAAGGGGCGGTCTTTTTCTTGTTACCAACAGCAGGCCATAATTCTTACCCAGATATAAAAAATTCTCACCGGCCAAAAATTGTCGCTTCGGTTTTTCCGCGACGCGCTTTTTAATAATTGCTTGTTTCTTCTTGATCCATCCCTTTTTCTCACTAACGAATTTAGCGATTTTTCGTTCCGAAAAAAGATAAGGCGCACGAATAACCACCTTGCCCTCTCTTGTAATCTCCAAAGACATCGTCCGCCGATGCGAGCGAATCACCTTGATACCCAAAAGCGCTACTGCCGGTTCTTTTTTCCCGAATAACATAAAAACCAGTATAGCGCATTACGCATTAAGGTCCGACCTCTTAGAGGTCGGACCTTAATCGGTCAACAGAAACAGAAACTGTATCAATTGCCATTTTTGATAAATTTCAAATACTCCTCAAAGACCTTAATTTCATCATCAATTAAAGCGTAATTTTTATAATCCTCCGGACTAATCCACTGAAAATCATCGTGGTCCGAACTTAATTTGACATCGTTATTTTCCGCAAAACACTCAAAAAATATCGCCGTGATTTGCCAATTTTCGCCACGCACAACAGGGCGCCATTCACTCACAAAAAATGGCCTGCCGATTGTGATCTTTAATCCCGCTTCCTCCATCACTTCTCGCCTTAAACAATCGTCAAAACGTTCGCCCGGATTTATCCGCCCTCCCGGTACACCATATTTTTTTACATTTATTCCGTCTTTGTACTCACCGGATTCGCGCACAATCAAGATTTTTCCTTCGTGCACAATAAATCCTTTTGTGGCGGTAAACTGCTTTATTTCCATGTTTTTATATTAGCACCATAAACAAACAAGGAAAATAAACAATCACCCCACTTCGCTCACCCTCCGCATAAAGCTACGGAGTGGCGCAGTAAAGCTTCGTGGGGTTATTTTATTATAGATAATCCTTTGTAAAGGATTATCTATAATAAAATAAAAAACGGGGAGCCTCAAGGGCTCCCCTGTCATATCTGCGCCTCCTAATGGAAGTTTGTTGTAACAAGAACGCAGTTACGACACCGGTTACTGCCTTTTTTGCAGAAAAATCCGCATAGGGCTGCAACTTCCGGATATTGCGGAAGACAACAGCAAACCCAGAGCTAACCAGCGCCGTAAGATAAAGTGACCACCCCCTTTCTACTCAAGAACAAACTCCAGAAAATGCAACAGAAAATGCGAGATCTTCATGATGTTCTCCTTTCGTTGAGTAGGGGCTTTGAGGTGAAAAAGTACGAACGCAATTACATTATAATCGGGGACCGTCCCTGTCGTCCACACTTCGCTCACCCTCCGCATAAAGCTACGGCGTGACGCAGTAAAGCTACGAGGGGCAGGACAGGGTCGGTCACCGATTATTCAAATTTCCAACACCGCCACTAACGGCACGTGATCCGTCACGTCTTCATTTGTCGAATAATGTTCCAACACTTTGATATTCGGACTGACGTAAATCATATCCACCACCGCACCGGCAAATCCGGAACCAGCCGGCTTATGACGCATATTAAATGATGTTTTTATTTCACCCTTAAAAATATTTTTTAAATCCTTCTCAAAATTAGCCATCGATTTGGTATTTTCTTGCGTATTAAAATCTCCACAAAGAATCGTATTTTCCTTGCCCTTATATGCCTCACGAATCGTATCGCTCATTTTTAATCGCCGTTCATTATCATCACCGTCGAAACCCCAAATACCTTGCGTGTTAAAAACATTTAACTTTTGTTCTCCCGTATCAATTTCGACATGTTCCAAATTGCGCGGAGAAAACGAAAAATCGTTCATCTCCGCATAGTTATCGTCATATGGGACATCAAAAAAAATAGCTTCACCTTTTACAATAGGATACTTGGACAAAATAGCATTCCCAAATTCCGCCTTCGGCATATCAGGACGCGTTCCCACAAACGCCGGCGCATTGTGACAATATGGAAAATTAAAAATCTTCCGCAACTCTTCCAGTGTTCGATAATTGGGCGGTAATTTCTGGTCATCACTTTTCATCACTTCCTGCAATGCCAAGATATCGGGATTCTCTTTGCGGATAAACGCCACCACGTTATCCCATAACTTTCCACCGTACCAAAGATTGAGACAGACAAGTTTTAGTTGCATTGAAATACTTTAAGGGTAATCCTTAAAGCCCACTTTCCTTGCTAATATTCCCATAAAAAGCGGAATTTCTTTCCGACTTTTATTTTCCCTTGATGCCACGCCACCCTCGCTTTTTTTATCCGAAACCCATTCCTCTATTTTCTCAATCACAAACCCGGCTTCCGCCAAATAACCGCTCAATTCGGAAAGTGAAAAATGCATTGACATAGTTACGGGCGATTTCTCTCCCTGACTGGGATGCGCCGCCACCGGAATTTTCATCGCGGTCATATAACTGCTCACGCGTCGGTATTGCACGTTTTGTTTTTCGTCGATACCCCAAGCGGATTGGCGCGGAATCCGAAAACAGGGGTGGTTGATTACCAACACCAACCGACCGTTTTCTTTAAGATGTTTCATTGCGTTTTCAATCACCACCTGCGGTTTATCCGTGTTTTGCAAAGCCAAAAGGCAAACTGCCACATCAAAATCCTTTTTGTCCAAAGATAATTCCTTGGCAATATCGGCAACCTTGTATGAATGGTTTTTGGCGGGATCATTTTTCTGTGCAAAGCTAACCAGACTACTCGCTAAATCAACACCCAAATAATCAACTTTAGCGTCAATGAATCGTCCAAAAACACCCTGCCCGCAACCCAAATCCAAAACGGAACTATAAGGCTGAACACTCAAGAGCCGTGTAACACCGGGCAAAACAACGTGCTGGTGATAGTAGGAACCGCGTTCGCCAACAACATCTTTATACCATCCCGCCACTCCTTGCCAAGAGGTGTCTTTTGTGTAATTATTTTTTCTTCCTTGATTCGGCATTATCAACTAACATATCACAGAATTAAGAATTTTTGTCAGATATCTTCCGTAAATTTACTGAACGTTTCATTAATATGACAACCTAGTCATGTTAATGAAACGAAAAATACATTTATTTTTTTAATGCTCCTTGATTTTGCAACCACTTGGCCAAATATCCCTCCGCGGCCAATTCTGCCACCCATTCTTCCCTGCCGGGATATTTATCTTCGTTTTTGTATAAATACGTTCGACCGTCTTTTGATCTAAGTTGCATTGTCTTTACCGCATTTGCGTGGAGATTCGCCCAATAGTCCCCCTTTTTTGTCGCCGAGTAGTCAAAGCCAAACACATCTGCCTCGATATCCAATGTGGCAAAATTCATTCTTCTCGCCGTACCCAAAACCGTGCCACGCGGATAATTTATTTTTGATTGTCCGTTAACATAAATATTTGAATTAAAAAATTTACCATCAGATAAGGCTTTATAAATAATATCCGCGTTATAAGTTGCAGTTTTGGGAACAGGCAATCCGGCCAAAGCATATGTCATCGCCGCTTGAATATTTAATGAAACAGTCGTCATATAGTCGGGGTGCAATCGACCCCGATTAATCAACGTTCCATCATTAATAAGATTAGATCCTTTCAACCACTGCGACAACGTTTTCCCATCTACAATTTCTCGACTTGTTATATCCAATGGACGCGCAAACGAAGAAATCATCAGTTGCAACATCTTTATCCGCCAAATTTGATTGTTTGGATGGTTAGGCATCATCGCCGTCGCCAGTTGCAAAATAGTACTATTCCAAGCATTTTCTTCCGCCTTGGTATCGCCAGGATAATTAATTTTCCCGTTTGGATCGCGGTAGTAAGGGGGCGGATACGTATTAAATCTGTTCGCTTCATAAATCACCATATTCTGAATATATTTTCTTTCTTGAAGCGACAAATCGTCCCATATCAACCACCCGGCCTGACCGGCTCGACTCGCCCACAACGCACTCTGCCAGGCGTTACCCCAACCATCCTTTGTTGTGACCTTATGATGAAACGCCAAAGAAACGACCATTTTTTTAAGCCTTTGTTCAGCGGTGGATTTTTCTACTCCGGTAATTTTGCTGTCATAAGCCTTAGTTTTTAACGAAACCGCTAAAGCAAAAGCTTCATCGGCAACAGGACGAATGTTATTTTCCTCATTACCAAAAAAATTGAGGTACGCCTCTTTTTGTGTCGCGTAGCCTCGCTTCTGCCACCACGTAGTAAGAGCATATTTGTTAGCATTATTGAGAATATCCCGAAACAATGATCCTTGTTGATCTTGCGGACGCTGATTACTAAACCTATCCCAATTAATGGGAACCACCGCGGTGCTCGATGCCAGTGCGACTAATGGTAATTGGCCGAACAAAACAATCAACGCTAAGATGACCGCAAGATGTCTACCTGCTCGACAAAATATTCTACACAGCTTTCCTTCAAACAACATGTTGGCAATTATAAACTAATCTTGATTATTTTTCTTGTTTTCGGATTGATATCACCTTTTTGCGCGGACGCGATAACTCCGAACATTCTGACAAAAAATGAAATCATAAAAACATTCGAAACAATAAAGAAACAAGTAGCCGGTTCACTCAAAGTTATTCCCCGCAATCGTTTTCCGATACAAACTGACACTAACGGAAAATGGCAAACTACTACCGCCAGCGGTTGGACCAGTGGCTTTTACCCGGGAATTTTGTGGTTACTTTATGAACAATCGGGAAATAAATTATACGCAAAAGAAGCCCGCCTTCGCGAAACTTTTATAACATCACAACAATTCAATACCGTCACACACGATGTGGGTTTTATGATTTTTAATAGTTTTGGTAATGCCTATCGCATATCAAAAAATAGTAGTGACAAAAAAATTGTCCTGCGAACCGCCCAATCTCTTGCCACAAGATACAACCCAAAAGTGGGACTGATAAAATCCTGGGATGGTGATCAAAAATCCTACCAAGTAATTATCGACAACCTTATGAACCTGGAATTACTTTTTTGGGCGTCTAAAAATGGTGGCGATCCAAAACTAATGGAAATAGCGAAAACTCACGCTAAAAATACCGCACGGGATTTTGTCAGAAAAGATGGAAGCACCTTTCACCTGGTAAACTACAATCCCGCCAACGCCAAGATTCTTAGTCGCACCACAGCTCAAGGTTACGCCCCAACTTCAACATGGGCACGGGGTCAAGCTTGGGCAATTTATGGGTTTACGATCGCTTACCGTGAAACAGGCGATAAATATTTTTTGACCACCGCTAGAAAAACGGCGGATTTTTACATAAATAACTTACCGGCAGATTTTGTCCCCTACTGGGATTTTAGCGTTCCAAACAAAATGAAAGAACCGCGCGATAGTTCGGCGGCCGCGATCGCCACATCCGGACTATTAGAATTGGCCAAGCTGGAGATCAATCCGGTGAGGAGTGTCGCTTATCGTAACACCGCCGGCAGTACGCTTGCTTCACTATCTTCCAATAACTACCTCAACCAAAACATAAAACAAGATGGTATTTTGTTACACGGAACATACAATAAAAAAGACGGCAATTTCGACCGTGGGACTGTTTGGGGCGACTACTACTTTATTGAAGCGCTGTTGAAATACCGAGCATTGACCAAATAATCGGCTTATAGTAGAGTATAAGTCTCGTTAAGGGTGTTTTTGTGCTGTTGAGTTGTTCTTTTTCAAATCGGAGAGTATGCGATGCTTTGGAAAACTGGAAAAATAGTTTTTGCCTCTCTTAGTATTTTGACAGTAATTACTGCACTTACCGCGTCTTTCTGTGTCCTTAAACCGGCTTCGTTTCTGGGGTACGGGACATGCGTGGCCTGCGGATCTGTTTTAGCCGTCCCCTTTCTTTGCTTATTCGCCAACGGTTTTCTTTACTGCAAAAAAAGGCTCGAGAAACCAATGGCGTCTTTGAAAATTCGCCGCAACAAACGAGACGACATCTCTCTCGATGCTATCTAGTTAACCCGCCCGCCCGTCACCCGCGGGTTTTTTATATTATATTAGGGAGTATCCCGCGAAGGGATACTCCCTAATATAATATATCCCCCAAAGCTTTAGCGACGGGGGATGTTTCTCTTTACTGCCCAACCAGCATCTCCTCGATCTTCTCGGAGATTTTGTTCTGCGCTTTATCATCAAGAGCGTTCATTTGATCACCGTGATCACCCAAGAAATGATCAATCATCAACTGACGAATCCCGTCGGCAGTTTCGTCTTTGGCCGAAAACGGACACTCCCACCCGCTGACATCTTTGCAATTTATTTCCATAATGGTTGTTTATTAACAATTTAACCACTTTTATATTAGCGCAAGTTTCAAAATGTTTAAAGAATCAAATATCCCACTTCGCTCCGCGTTGCGGAGCTTCGCGGGATTGTTTTCTTTTGTAAAAGAAAACAAAAAAAACCGCCCTTGAGGAGCGGCTGGATTCACGAACGACACTTCGTGAAAATGTGTTGAATGGTATTCGTTGGTATTACCCATACTAGTTGCATAGGCTGAACCGACATTGAATGGTAATTCAACTCATGCACATCAAGTTGCCATTTCAAGGAAAGCGTCTGAAAATGCGCCAGCTTTGTGATATTGTCTGCTCCTTGTTCCAGAAGATCCCCTTTCTCCAGGTGCGGGATTGACAGACCCCAATTACACTCACTGACACGCTCTTCAATTGTCCGACGCGCCGCCTCGATTGTGTCGGCACAAAATTCTTCAAACGCGATATCCGCCGTTGCAACTTGTGTCTGCAAATTACGCGGAATGTTCTCACGACCCAGCCGGTTGGCAAATTCAATCCGTTCATTTCCTGAAAAACCGGAAAGAATCAACTGCGGTCTGTCGCTCCACAATTCACCCACTGAAAGAACCACGCCTTGCGGCCTAATCCCAAACAACGGCTGCAGGTATTGTTGCAATCGATCAACGTTCATTGTTCTACCTCCAAAAAGAAAAGGACATTTCGACGCCAAAATACATTAACATTAAATATATAAAAGTCAAGCCCGGAAACACAAAATCGTCTCATCATTCATAAATCATTATTCATCATTCAAACTATAAAAATTACCGCACTATCAATGACAGCTGAATTTGATATAATCACTATATTATTTATAAACAACACTCTCATGGGCTTCGTAACCAACATCGAAAAAGAGACTTTGGAAAACGAGAATTTCCGTAAAGTTTTATTTACCGCAAAACACAGCCAATTGGTCGTGATGCATCTGCAACCAGGCGAAGAAATCGGCGAAGAAACGCACACCCTCGACCAATTTATTCGCGTCGAAATGGGAAATGGTAAAACAATTATGGACGGCACAGAAACCAATATTATGGATGGTAGCGCATTTGTGATTCCGGCCGGCACAAAACACAACGTAATCAATACATCGCAAACCGAACCGATGAAAGTTTACACAATTTATTCCCCACCGGAACACCGCGACGGCACAATTCATAAAACAAAAGCGGACGCAGTGGCCGACGAAGGCGACCACTATAACGGGTAAGTTTTAGAAAAGAAAAAATTAATTTAAACAATCAACAGCCCAACCACTCCCGCCAACAAAACATAAATCACGCAATACGGAAATACAATTTTTATTACTTGATGCTCTCTGTTTTTCAAACGCCCTGTTGGGCGGGCTATGGGGGATTGTTTTCTTTTACGAAAGAAAACAAAAAAAGAGTACGAACGAATTCGTACTCCTGCCAAAGAACAACCTTGGTTCACTCTTACGGCACGCGATCGCAGTCCGCTTGCCACTCGTCGTCACAACCCTCCGTCGGCCACACAAAGTCCCCACCAAGCGGTGATAGCGACAAGAGGCCCAACTTCACACTGTCCGGCACGCAGTTGCGTTTATACTGACCGTCAAAAAACCGCCGCCAGAAAACCTTTTGCCACTTCACAATCTCCGGCAACGAAAAACTTGGTTCTCCCTCCGAGAAAACTTCCCAAACGGCGCGATTGATCCAGCTGGGACGCCGTCCAAAGCGTAACCCCCAAAACAAAAAGAATTCGCGCAAGATTTCCGGACCGATAATCTCATCCGTAATCTGAACTCGCTTACCGCCCACTAAGCGCGTCAACTCCGGTGATGGCGCCAATCCGGCCACTGCTCGAAATGCATCCCGCACGAGCGGTTGACCCACAAACACATGATCCGCCATCCAAAGCAGAACATGTTTTTCCAAACTCTTGGGCATCGAAGCATTCGGATTGAAATGACTGGCCCCGTCACCATGCATCGTAAACCACCCCACGGCGGCTTCCGTCATCGTGCCGGTACCGATAAACATGCCAATCTCGCGTGCCCCGATGGTCAAAGCTAAAACCGTTCTCAACCAGGCCTGCGCGTTTTCAAATGCCAAATCCTCTTTCAAACCATCGTGGCCGGAGAGAAGAAGAAGCATTTCTGCCAGACCCAACACTTGTTCTGGTCTATCCGAAAGAGGTACATCCAAACTGGAACCATTCTTGGCAATCGGAATTTCGCGGAAATCAAATCCAAACGCCTCGCCGATTGTTCGCGCCAGATCGCGCGTTTCATCGGTTGTTCCAAACCCCGGAATCGACAAACAAACAACATCGTCATGATCGTAATGGAGTAGATCCGCCGCGTGCGCGATCACTCCGGCAACATTTACCGAATCGCGCCCGCCGGAAAGATTGAACAACAACTTCACTTTGCGTTGTTGCTTCTCCTGCATGTAGCGCCAACGACAAGCTAGCGCGTGCGTTTGAATCCGGTGCACCGTTTCGCAGGCATAAGTAAGTTCCGCCGGATCCTCCGGCACGAAAGGTGTACGAGAAATCTTTCGCTTTAGAACATACTGGGGAGAGTGTTCGCCCCGATTCGCAAAAGTAACACCAGGACAAGATACTGGCGATTGATCCAACCACCCAAACTCTTGCACTCGGAAATCAACAGCCCCGGGGCGCAACATGTTTTCAATCCATGCCTTGTTATCACTAAACGTGTGTTGCTCCAAACGATCTTGCACGCAAGAACCAAGATCGACATCGTGCGTAAGATGAGACGACTCGAAACCGAAACGTTGCTCCCCTTGCGCAATAATGTTGCCCCGTTCCGCCACAAGAATCTGGTTGTCCCAAGCAAGTCCCCGATTTCCTTCTCCGGGACCAGCGGAAACATACAAATAGACATTGTTGTTTTTTCCGGAAGCGACTTTGACCAAGTCCTGCCGAAACAAATCTTTACCAATTGTAATGTTACTGGCCGAGAGATTCATCTCCACCATCGCTCCCCAGAGGGCGGCAAAGGCGGAAGGACTGATGGGTACCCACATGTCCTCGCACAGTTCGTGATGCAAAATGAAGTCTTCGCAAAACTTGTGCTTGAGCAAAATGTCCCAACCACAGGGAATTACCGTTCCCAACAACCGCATCTGCCGTAAGGTTGACCGATAGCCGGGAATAAAAAACTTGTGCTCCAAGAACTCGCGATAGTTTGGCAAGAAACTTTTGATGTGCCCCGACAAGGGGCGCCCGCCGTAAAACGAAATTGCGCAGTTATACAAATCCGTACCTTGCACGATTGGCGCGCCAACTGTGATGAGCATCGGAAAATTGCGTGTCTTTTCGGCCAATTCGGCCAATGTTTCCAGTGTCGCCTCTTGCAACGTTTCGCTCTGAAACATTTTGTCACAGCTGTAGCCGGTAATGGAAAGCTCCTGAAAACCGGCAAATTGCGAACCTTCCTGCTTCATCTGTTGTAAAACCTGCATGTGTTCATCGAGATTCTTACGCGGTGCACCAATGTGCGTCCGTGTTACACCCAACGAGACACGTGCAAAACGATGATGACGCAAATCGTACCAGTCGTAATTGTTCTTCATTTTGGTTTCCTCTATGCTTTGGTTTCAGAAACTAGTTTTCGAAATAACTCCGCACCGCCAAGATCTGCTTGGAGATATCGCAGTCAAGTGGCAAAACTTCAAACGGATGACAATCATCTGCCTCCCTTAGGGCGTTAATCGTCCATGGACAGGAATTCGTCGTCCAGAAATGTTCAATCGGAAAATCCGCGTTGCAGATTTTGGTCCAAGACTGATTTGGTGCAACAAGGTGGGTCGCGTACATACTGATTTTTTTGGCACCACCCCTAATAAGCACCTCACCACATTTCAGTTGTGTACCAAAGGTTTGAGCAAGATCATCAACGACCACGCAGTGACGACCACGCGGTTCACCTTCTTTAATCGTCACGATCCTCCGATTACCTTCCCTGTGTTTATCGCAAATAATCAGAGGCCACTCGCTAAACATTTCCCCGAAGCGTTTTTTTGCGCCCTCGTCGGGAAATACGACAGATACGTTGTTACGATCAGGCAATCCACGCAAATGTTTCTGAAGCATCGGAATCGCGCTTGTCAAAATAGGCAACATATTTGTTCCTTCGAAAATAAACCATTCCGACAAGGCATGCATATCCCAAATCACCACACGATTCTTCAAGGAAACACAAGATGGAATACTCGACAAATCACGCGCCATTGATTTGGCCGTGACAATCCGACCTTGCCGATCCATTCGCTCCATTGTCCCGGTTGGGAAAAAGGGAAGAATAATCGTGAGCGAACGCGCTTGGTAATACGCGAAAGCACTCATTACCCAGCGTTGCGTGACACTGTCCTGTGGATTTTCAAAGGCCGCCAAAAACGCCACGTCGCGCCCCCTCAAGGAGTTTTCATCTTTCATCACAATGTGAAAGTCCGGCCAACTGTCGGCAAAACGGCCCCATTGAATGTTTCCTCGCACCATCCCGGAACCGACGCCGGTAATCGACCGCGCCATCTGTTCCATTGCCTCACAATAATAGACAATAATCGGTTTCATCATCAATCTCCTTCTCTACTTATGTAGTTGTGAAAAAACCATCCGACACAAACTGTAAACTTCCGTTGCAATGGCCGAACAATTTTGTTGTTCAGCTGCTGCAAAAAAGGGCCGCGTAAAATTGCACTTGGTGCAATTACGCGGCTGGATTTTGGTTACTTTCAAAAGGGAGCTAAACCCGGCAAACTTCCGTGTCGTTATGCGTGTGTCCGTAGATACGCTTAGCACGCGCGATGTCTTCCAACCTTCCAACAGCCTTCGCAAGATTATCGGAAAGTTTTACCGGCCAGCGACCGTTGGCACGGATAATTTTGGCAACGAGCGAGATCGGATCGATCCCCAAATCATTCCCTAAATCCGTCCCCCACCCGTAGCAGGTACCGAGCCGGTTCTCAAAATGAAGATAGAGTTCAATGATTCTCTCCGCCCACAGACCGTCCGAAAACACACCAAGCTTGGTAAGTGGATTAACACCGAACCCCTTGTAAAACTGAATCGCCCGCTCACCCCACTTGAAGGGGTCACCCGAATCCTGACGCAACCCTTTCCAGAGCATCGCTTGTTCTCGCGTCATATCCCGGAAGAAAAAATCACTGCCGAAAGTATCGGTTAAAGCGATTGAGAGCGACTCGCCGTACAAATCCCACCAATCTTTCAGCATTTGCTGATGCGATTGCCGGATCGAATCGTCATCATCTCCAAATAGGCAAGCATAGACCATGTCAAGCTCGTGCGCTTGCGTCCCTTGGACTTTCAAACCTTGTTCCATCGCAATCCACACGTTGGAGGTACCGGTCAGCTGCTCAGGTTTCAATTCATTCATAAGTCGACAAATTACTTTTTCTTGCCAATCAAGACAACAACGCCGGCGTGTACTAAACTCCATGATCCGAATTCCGGGATACTGCGAAATCATCTCCAATTTTCTTCCCAACCGGAGATGTCCTTCCTTGTACAAATCCTGCAACGTCATATCCTGCGCTCGCAACACAAATTGGTTGCGAAGTTGGTTGACAATGGTAATACCAATCGTTTCCCAAGGACTCGCTTCTTCCCATGCGCCTGGAAACCGCAAATCGTACTGCCCGTCCAATCCAACCTCTAACTCATAGGGGGGCAACTGAAATTCGCGCAGATAATCCACAAACTCTGGCGCATACTGCGGCCGTCCATCAGAAAGACGAAAGCTTCGCAGATAGTCCAATTCGCGATCGGTAAACCGCAATGTTCGACAATGGTCAAGCTGGGCCTGCAGTTCGCTAATGGGGATAATATCCGCCAACCGCACGCTCTTTGTGCGGTTGTTCATCGCAAGAACCACCGGCACACCCCGCCGTTTACTCCAAATCAATTGTTGCATGTTGAGTTTATAGACGTCCAAATCGGTCAAGTGATTGATAATCGGTTTTTCTTTCACTGCTCATTCCTTTTCTAAAATGGGTTTTAGAGAAACAACTAGCTCACACGGTACAACCCGCGTGACAGAATGTAATCGGCCGATTGAGGATTAACATGTTCTATCAAAGCTGCACGATCACCACTGGCAGCTGCCTCGCGCGCCGCGGTAGAACTTTCGTCTTTTCCGTCTACTCCTAATACTTGTGATTCAGGCGGATAATCTTCTTCGTCTATTTCATATCCGACCCGCAGGATAACGTAAAATGGAAACGTCACCCACAACAAAGGACCCTGAATCCAATCTAAACAGATTTTCGATCCCGAAAAACCGCCTCGCACCAGATCCGCTCCGACAGCCAGCCAGAGCTCAACAGCGCCTACGGTTGTATCTTGCAAAAATTGCATTTGTTGAAAGGTGGCCTTTCGCTTGACTTGGTTCATTCGCGTTAAATCGGATAGATCCAAAACAACATTGTTCGGTAAGTTTGGAAAAGCCAACACCGCCAATGCCGCGCGTTCGCTGGGATACAAAGTTCTTGAAGAAGACTTATCATCCCGCGGACCGCACACGGCAACAATCAACTGGTCGCACAAGGTGGCCAACCGCCGAACAATGCGCTCGTGCGCCAAAGTTCCCGGATTACAGCTCAAACCGTAACGAATTATTTTCGTCATTAACTTGTTCCTTTAAGTAACCAAAATTGTCATAGAACATGATTTCAAAACGCTTTTGAAACCAGAGAAATATTGTCGAAAATTCAACAACAGTTCTCTAAAAAATTCGGCGCGGGAAGCAGGTTTCTTCCCGCGCCAACGAACTTACTTCCTAATATCTATTGACCTAGTACAAGGTTCCCGACGATGTTCTTAACAATCGTGCACGCACTGTCATTTTGCAGTAAAAACATCATCAACGCGGCGAAAGCTTTTCCGTCCGTAATTGCACCGAGTTGCAGATGCGCAAGAAATTGCTCGACAGTGAGAAACTCTACCGCGATTTCTTCGTTCTCTTCATCAACGCCACGCAGATATTTCGCGATTGTTCCCATCTTTCGCCTGGAAACACGGATCGTCACCGAGAAGCAAGTGATCTGCTCATCGCAACCGCCCGCGGACGGCGTAAATTTGCCCAGTTTCCGGAGTTTTTCTTTCTTGCGCCGATTGATGTGTAAACCGGTTTCTTCGTCAAGTTCAGCAAGCGCGCGGGAGTTGACTTCATCATCATCCAACATTCCCGCCGGAATCTCGATGAATCCTGCACTACCGAGGGGAACTCGAGCCTGTTTCGTTGTGACAACGAAAATCTCACCTGTTTCCTTACAAACAACGAAGACTAACATCGTTACCGAATCCCCGCGCAGAAAGACAATGCCCGGCACTGGTTTCTTGCTCCGACGTTTCACGACATCAGTTTTCATTTTCACAAATGCGACCCGCGCGCCAAAAATGTCGGAGGACTGAATCTCAATACCACGCAGTTGAAGATTTTCATGATCAAACTTGCGATTTAGCCAGTCATTAAAAACAGGGCTTTCAACAACTTCGACTGCGCCCCTACCGCAAACTCTGACAACGTCGCCCTTTCTTGTCGTCACTTTAATCACTGCAAATCCCCCAAAATTTGAGAAAGTTTTTGTAAAACAACACTACTCGGTTTCCCCGAGAGAGCTTGCGCCAAAATTATATTATAATTTTAGTCCAAATTCTCTTGAGAAAAAATTTGGAGAGGAACGCAGTAAATACTGCGTTCCTCTCCTCGCTATTGCGATTCTAGATCACACCAGTTGTCATCTTCGACGACCGGTGTTTTGTTCTTGAACGATCGCTTCCTTCACGATTGCCCGATACTTTCCTTTCCACGACGCGTTCACCTGCGGCCAAAACTTTTCCAGATTTACCGCCGCAACGTCTGACCGCGTAGCCAAACGGTGCGCCAAATAAACCTGTTCTGCCGCTTCTCCGACAAACGCATCATCGAGATTTCTTCCGCCAGCATTCGCCAACCGAACAAGTTCACATGCTTTCGGAAGCAAAGTCGTGTCCCGAATTTTCATCGTTTCACCTTACTCCTTAAGCAAACGAGTCATCATCGCCCGCGCCACTTCCCGCCCCGGCCGGAACGGCATTCTGCGTCGCCAGCGGTACCGTCGCCTTGATCTTGCCGGCCGAAGCCCGCAAGACCGATGACGACATCCGGAAACCGAGAACACTCATCAATGTATCCGGGTCACTTGGGAATGCTTGCACCACGGTCTTGAGAAAGCCCATGCCACCAACGACCGTTTGAGGATCAAGACGCTTCATCGCTTGCTCCACTTCAGGATCGTTCTCGCAAGCCACACATTGGAAAATCCGCAAATCCAAAGCTTCGCGCTCCGCATCGTTATGCAAAACGAGACCCATATTCGAGGCCATCATGTCACGAAGATTTTCGTCCATGAAACCGTAGAATTGGAAGCTCCATTTCTCGGATAACGCTTTAGTGGCGACGTAAGTTTTCAACTGCTCCCGGTGACCGGGGGCACTTTCGTTGTCGAAGCCGTCGGAGACGACTACGACCACGCGTCGCACATCGTTGCCGTCCTTTTCCAGCGCCGCGGCCAGCAATTCGCATGCCGCCGTGCCCTGCCGAACCGGTTCGTAAATCATCGTCGTACCGGAAGGATAATAGACCTGTTCGGTAATTTCCGGCAGACAGTGGGGATCGCCTTTGAGTGCCGTCATAAACGGCACGTCCGGCCCGTGTGGCTCCCAGGCTTTCCACTTGCTATTGAAGAAAATCACGCGAATGTGCATCTTCCGCCGCTCGTGCGACTTCATCAGCACTTCGCGAAACGAATTCAGACCTTTTCGCACAGCTTGTGCTTTTCCAGAAAGAGAACCGGACATGTCCACCACCACCACCAACGCTGTCGCCTCGCCTTCCTGCGTTTCCGCTTGTTGGGCATAGGAAACAATCGCTTGTGGCAAATGTGCCCCGGCGATCGTACCGAGCACCATCTGTTGATCGTCGACTGTATCGGCGTCATAGAAGGGAGCCACCACTTGAGAATTACTCATCTTTCTATACCTTTCTAATGGAGTCCAGAAAAACAGAAACAAGAGAAAAAGAAGTGATGCCACGACACACTGTCGCGACACCACTAACAAACCAACCAGAAACTCGATACCTATCCGCAGAGCGAGAACGACTCGGTCGTCTCGAACCGCACACCCAACTTGCGCATTTCGGCTTCTGCTGTTCGCGCATTCTTTTCGAAACCGGGGATGTCACAGCTGGTATCCCAAAGATACACCATCCGCTCTAACAAATCTTTCCGCCCGGAAGCAATACACTTTTCCATGGCTTGCTGCATACTGCGCAAAACACAGTGCGTACGCGCCTGGCCGGACACTACCACCAGATCGAACGGCGGAATGCCCAATTCGGGAAATCCCTCGAACAACTGGAGAATGGAAAAAGTAGCTTGAGCGTTGGGATCGGTCGTAATTTCATACTCCGGTCCGAACACACCATAGAACTCCGTGCGCCACGACATCCCCTTCGGGAAAAACATGGGCTCGGTTTCGATTGTCCCCCGCAAAAAGTTGCGGTGGTACATCGCCGCCATCACCAGCGGATCCAGCGTGGAACCGTAGGTAAACCGGTGGCAATGCTTGGTCCACAAAACCACAAACCCCAACTTGTTCACGTAATCCCAGGTCTCGTCGAGAAACTCTTGGGATCGCGTAATCGGTTGGTACCAACCATCCGGATTGTGCTGGGGATGCCAGCACGAACTGGGCAAAACAACCGGAAACGGCTTGTCCGCTCCATCAATAAACAGGTGCGGATGCGCACCGGCCGGCAACCCGAACGGGTTATTCGCCCGCAGTTGCCAGTAGTGCATATCAAACCGTGCCGTCAATGGATGGAAATCAATCGTATATCCGTCGCCGGTAATCGCCGCCGCGTTTCGCAGATCCCATTCGACTGAACGAATGGTTCCACTCCACGCGTTGGGCACACTCAAATGCCCACCCATCACCGACAAACTTTGGAAACAACTCCCCGCTTCGGGATCATCCGTCCAGACAACCCGATTGCGCGGATTTTTTCCACCCTCTTTCCACCAATCCGGCACATCCAAAGTATCCCGGAAAACGTGAGGTAACACGCGAGTGACACACCCGGTCTTCACATCCACCGTCGTAAACGGCGACAAGAAGTCCGTCTGTTCATCCACATGCAATCGGAAAACCCGCGGAGAGTCTTTGCCCGTCTTTCTGACACCGTACTTACCGGCCATCCGGTATGCCTCCGCCTGGATCACATCCGCGTTGGGTTGGAACCAGGGGTTGACGCACAACGACCGATCGTACCAACCCGGCAACGGCAATTGCGGAACACTCGTCAACGGCGACTTTTTCGTAAAGATCGGCGCCGCATCCGCAACCGCTTGCTTGGTCGGCGGAATTTCTGCTTCGAACGGAAACAACTCGTGTTCACCCACTTTCGAAATCGGCAAGTTGGCGATGGCATATTCCTTCACGCCACGCTGTCCCTGATCGTCGTAGGTGTAGCCGTCACCTTTGTACGTCTCACGCAGGTGTACCGAGAAGTACAAGAACTGCCGAAACGCCACCAGGTCACGACCACTCATCAAATAACGCTCGTAGGTCATAAACCTTGGATCGTCTTGGCTCTTGTTCGTGACCTTCACCTCGACGTCCAACCACTTGTAGCCCGAACGCGTCTGCAGCGTTGCGAACTCCGTGGACTTCAACTGTTGGCGATGCCGTTTTACATCAACGGCCAGATCCGGATAAGCATCGACAACAACATCGAGCATCCCGTCCCATGTCGCCAATCGGGCTTTCGTCCCCGTTTCCGGGAAAACGATCGTCTGGACTTTGTAACCGGCCAGCAGTTTTTCCCTGGCGTAATCCTCGTTCCAACCGATCGCCATCAACACCTCCCAGCCGGACAAGCCAATCAAACCCGCCAGACCGTTACTGTCCACCAGCATCACGATCTTGCGGTTGACGTCGTCCGCCATGGTTTCGAAATCTTTCGGCGACTTGCCTCGCAGCACGCGACCGCAAAGGCCAGTCACGGAATCACGCTTGCCGCTCAAAAAAGCTTTTCTGTACTCGCTAATCGTTCGAATCATTTCAGATCCTCTCTCTTACTAAGGGTTCACAAGAAACACGAAACACAAACTTCACTTCTTCTTTGTCGTGAGCAAACCCAACGTGTTGCCTTTCACGACAACAATCGTCGAGCCGTCAATCAGCTGAATTGCGTCACCTTCGGAAACGGCGTCGACCGTTCCTTCTCGAACTACCGGATCTCCTCCTTTCTTCCAAATCATCAACCCGTCATCCGCCGAGAACAAGATTGTTCCCTTTAGATATGCGGCCTGATTGATTACCCCGGAAAACTGCGCGGATTGCACAACATCGGTTAAGACCTCAAATCGATCAACCAATGTTACTTGCTTGCCACGTGTGTTTTCCAGTACCCGAAACACCACTAATTCACTTTTGTCGAAAGCGGCAACGTGCTGGCGTTGTTGAAAATACCCGCGCGGAATGCCTTGGACGGCAATCTTTTTTCGCGCGAAACCCTGCAACACCGACCATTCATAGACGCCGCTCGCGTAGGCCATAATCACCAGACCAGCCAGACATTCTCCCAACCAAGTGGCACCAATCGGCATTCCTTGCACAACTGGTTTATATACCCAGTTGCCAACGATGGATTGCCAACGCATCACCTGCGCACCGACGCAACGATGGAAGAATTCACCGACACCAAACGACGGTTTTCCCAGAAAATTGTTCGTCGTCGTCGTTTCAATTTTTTCTCCAGAATGATTGAAAATTTGGACGCTTTCAGAATCCGCCACCACCACCAGTTCTTTTCCGATAGCAACGGAATAATCCGCACCACTTTGAATTTCGAACTGAAGGAAGTTTTCTTTTTCGACTTTTCCGCTTTCACTCAACACACTCAATCTGAAACGCTTTCCTTCACGCACTACCATGAGAACTTGTCTTGCGACAATCGCAGTAGCGACGATCGGATAACGCGTCTTGAAGATGTCGGGAGTATATTGCACTGCAAACACTCCTACCGGTTGAGGCATAAACACCTGTTTTTGACAAAACGGACACTTGGCACGCGCGAACTCGTTGTGGCAATGGGGGCACTCTTGGAACTTGAGCTCAAACATCCAGTCGGGCAGAGATTTCTCCGCTCTTTTCATCTGGACTAACTCTTGCTCCAAGAGTTGCAACGCTTCATCCGGCAGAATTTCAATCGGCAAGGCGTTGCCGATCGTTTCCGCCTTCGGATGAAAGCGGGACAATCCCGCCAGAACCCGTTCGGGAATATCCATCCCCGTCGTGGCTTTCTTAAACCATTGACCGGCCGCCCGAAATGGGTGACCACCGCGCGTTATCCCCGTGATATAGTGGATACGTAATGACCACTCGTCATCTTCCGGCAGAAATGGCACCAACCCAGCAGCCAAATCACGGTTGTAAAGCCGTGGCGCGCCGTAGGCAAAATGAATCTCCCTGCCATTGAAACCGGGAACTTGGTAAGAATCGGCGTCACAGCCCAAGACCTTCCCAAACTGTGAAAAGTGAAACATGGCATTGCCGGGATTGAAATCGCAAATAACCAATCCGGCCACGTGAATCAGGTTTTTCAGGGCGTTCAATCCCTTAAGAACTTTCAGCGCGCGACTTGGCGTGATCAATTGCCTCGCCCAAAATTGCGGCGAGTAAAGTTCGGCTAACGCCCCATACCCTTTTGGCATCAGTTCCATGATGAAACCTTGAAAGACATCTTGCCTATCGGTAATCACTTTTTCCGGTGGCAAAATTTCCTTAGGCAAATTCATGGTGACCATCCGCGGAATCTTCTGCGCCCTTACCTCCCGCATCGTTTCTTTATCCGGATCACCATCGTAAACGAAAATCTTCGCCGCTTTCGGTTTTCCTTGAACATCACAGCGATAGACACTCGCCATCGCCCCCTGTCCGAGCATTTCTTTCAGCTGAACAGGTTTTCCGTCAACGTAAACGATATCGCTCATTAAGTCACCTCTCTTTCAATAAAAACACCGCTGATATCATCATCAAAAATCACCGATCCGTCCGGCATCGTATTTTTTTTCACCAACAGACGCGCCAAATCGTCCACCTCTTCGGGATGATAAACGTTCCACGCATCATCACTCGACAAGATAGTTAGATCCTCGTCCTCTCGTCGGTTGTTGAGATCCAACAGCCAAGTTTCAAACTTGCGCCACTTCCAACGCCCAAACGGATTAGCCGGCGCATGATGCCAAGGCCAACCATCGGTCGTAACTCCCAACTTTTGAAAATTCGGTGGCACACGAATTACTTTGGAATGTAGATCGGCTGGATCGCCAGGGTATTCCTGACCCTTGATCGCCAACATGTAACCCAAATAGGGCGGCATGTCATTGTAGTCAAAGATGCTTAATTTCCCGTCCAAGGAAACTTTTGCATCACCACGAACCAAAACCAATCCTCCTTCATCTTCATGCACACAAACCCCCAGAACGGTTGCTTGATACATTTCTGCAATCGCGGCATAAACCAAGTAGTTATCCGACTCCATCAGATCAACTGCACGGTCGTAAACCGTAAGTTCCGACAGAAATTGTGCTCCACCCGGATAAGCGGCAATGGCATTCATCAGATATCGCTGTAACAACCGGTCGTAGGCGCCGGGAAAAATATCCCAGGACACACCCAGTTTGACCAGTTGCCACATCGCCTGCGTGGCGGCATGACACAGCTGCGCCGCACCGGCCTCACTTTTACTGCTTGCAGAACAACCATCGGCAACAGAGGCGACGATCATTTTGTCGCGCCGAAAGGAAAAAACCATATCCTGGCAGTTCTTTCGGCGATTGTAATGCGTCGGACCAGGTTTTGCCGCCGAACCACACCATACTCTTCCCATTTTGTCACTCCTTGTACTTATTATCTAGAATCGCAAGTTGTCAAAACAACCAACCAAACCGCACCCTTTTGACCCTACGAGGATCATCCGGAGCAAGGGGTAAAGGTATATCACATCTATAATTCTTGTCAAGCAAAAAATCGGCTTGTTTTGACACATCAAAACGGCCATACTGACCGCTAATATGAATAATATTATTGATGCTCAAAATGGCGACGAGACGGCATTTGCTGAATTGGTTAAACAAAACTTGCCACTAATTTACCGCTACATATTTCGATTAACGGGAAACGTGGCCACGGCCGAGGATTTAACCCAAGAAACATTCGTGCGCGTTTGGAAAAACTTGTCGCGTTTTGACACCAAAAAACCTTTTCGCCCGTGGCTTTACCGCATTGCGCGCAACTGCGCTTTCGATTTCTTGCGCAAGAAAAATACCGTGCCGTTTTCTTATTTGTCGGAGCAGGAGCAACTAAAATTGGGAACCCTGCCGGACAATAGTACTTCTCCGGCCGATGCACGCGATAGCACTTCGCAAATCGTTTTGTTGACAACAGATACAACCTACGAAAAGACGACAACCGCCACACAAGGTGATTTTCAAACAAGTGCCTCGGTAGTAATAAACGGCAAATCCAATCCGGATGGTTCAGTCACCGCCACATCCGTCCAAACCGCGCCGGCAAATTTAGGACAAGGTCAAAATCAAGGTCGACTAATAAGTCAGTAAATATCTAAACAGAAAAAGTGTCAACTACTGTTGACACTTTAAAAAAATACCCCTAAAATACGAACACATCCCCCTGGGATCGTCCCCGAGTGATGTGTTCGTTTCTCTCGAGAACTTCAGAAGGGAGTCTCTCATGCAACGGTTTTTGGTTGTAGTGGCGTCGATGATTTTTTTTGTCTCAATCATTTCGGCCGGCAACGCGTTTGGCGATGCTTTCCGGCTTGGTTGCGGATGCGGACGCGGAGCCGACCCGTCGGTTTGCGTGGCCACCACGACACCGCCCACCACGCACGAAGTTGCCCAAGTGGCCGTTCCCAAGCAACCCAACGCCGGTTGCGCGGGAAAAGCGTGTAAGCAACGCCTCGGATCGCGATTGGCGGCTCGCCTCCGACATCGCTAGACGCCTGATGTCTGCGACCCGGCACGTTTTCGTACTACCAAGTACGGAAACGTGCTCTTTTTTAATCCCCATTAACGTCTTCCTGATCACACGCAATAGTGGGATAGTTTCAGTAAAGCGATATTCCTTTAAGCCATTTTTACCACATCGGAGGTACCACTTCCGGGATCGGATTAGTAACTGTGAATAATTTTCAATATATTGCTTGAAAGACTTTCAAATTCTTCTTTAGATTTTTCAATGTTTTCTTTTGTTCCCTGATGATGATCCGCAACCTGCGCGGGGTCCAAGTTGAAAATAGCCGTCCCAATCTCCTGACACTTTGATGGAATTCTTCCATAATCCTGAACAGTTTGTAATGGATTTCTCCAACTACTCTCCACAAGCCCGTTCCGGCAATGCTTTTCCGACAAATATTCTCTCACCTTGCCGGGAATTTTCTGCATCCACGCACGATGATCGGCGATTGGCTGTTCACCATAAACATTATATGAATTGACAATATAACCGATAAAAAGAGGGTCGCCCTGCAAAACAAATTTCGTTTCAGTGTTTCCGGCCAGTGCCTTCGCGCTATTCCTCCAATTTATTTTCCACTTTTCATAAACGATACCAAGATTTTCAATTCCCTGAACACTGAAAGCATCAGGCAACACCGGAACAACGAAATAATCCGCGCCAAGCAAAATCATTTGATTAAGCAAACCCAAACTTGGCGAAGTATCAATCACAAAAACATCAACTTGATCGCTTAATCCTTTTTCCCTCAAAAAACGATCAATCGCGCTTGTCTGAAAATATCCTATTTGCTGACCGGATGCCGCTTGGCCATAGGCAGTGATTAATAAACCCTCATAAACAGACAAATTCAAGTCCCCTTTCAATAAAAACAAGTTAGAATTTTCCCTAACTCGCAAAAATTGCACGCCAAGATTGATATCGGAACCACCCTCGACCACACCTTTTAATACGTCAAAAATTGTCTTTTCATCTCCCGAAAAAAGATTCTTAACGTAAAACTCCTCGCCCATCGCAAGACGACTAAGATTGCACTGCGGATCCAAATCGATCAACACTGTCTTATAACCTTTTTCCGCAAAAGCTACCGCACAATTATAGGCAAGGGTTGTTTTTCCTACACCGCCTTTATTGTTGGAAAAAATTACTTTTTTCGACCGCGGAAACTTCATAATTGCATTATGCCAGATGCGTCAAATATATCAAAATCAAAACAACTACACAAACAAAAAACCATTTGCCAAAGCCTGCTTTACACATTACACCATAGCTATGACTTTACTCTCGCCTGATATTATTAATCGCTCCGCAAAGAAATACTTTGATTACGCCATTTTTCGCCGTGGCGAGGATTATTTTCAACGCGGACGGGTAAAAAATATCGATTTTGAGATTAGCGAGGATGACAAAACAGTACTGGTGACCGCGAAAGTCCGCGGTTCAAGAAGCTATGAATCTTCCGTAACGTTCAACGCGGAAAGCGGTGAAATTTTAGACGCAACATGCACTTGCCCATATGATGACGCCTGCAAACATTGCGTTGCGACCGCACTGGCATTTGCCGAAAAAACCGCAATTACGAAGGTTTCGGGAGTAAACGAAGTAATAGTTAAAACGGCGTTGAAAAATATGGGCATTTCCGTCGAAAAAATGCCCGCGGATTTATTAAACCGCATTTTGGATTACCAAGAAGAAACCCAAAAACAACCACGTTTATTTGCGGTTCCGAAAAAGGTTTTGATGCCAAAAATACCTAAACCACCTCAACCGAAAAAGTTTTTTATCAAGCTTTCTCATTATCCTTATTATGCTCCAAGTTTATACAACGAAGATAACCCCCACCAACCCGCCAGTTTAAAAAGAACACTGGATTTACCACAAATAACGACAGCGCAATGTGAACTGCTTTTACTTATTCAGGAGGGAAATTTCCAACAATACTCCTCCGCTCAACCGGACTACGGCAAATTATTGCCACTTCTTGCCAAGGCGGAATTCCCTGTTTATCGCGAAAACATTTATACCGAAGATACGCAACTTGATATTGTTATTGATCCGTCGCCCTTGCAGGCAACACTAAAACATTATTCCGTACGCCAACAAATCGATAAAACAAAAGTACGGCACGACTTCTACCTGGAAATGCCCGCCAAATATTGGAAAACTGACGAATCTTTTTACGGCAATCCATTTTTAGCAAATAATGATTGCGCCATTCGCGACACCGGAACAACTCTTGAACTGCATCGGCTTTCTCCGCTGTTGGCAAAATTAATTGCCCGAGCTCGTCGCGATTATTATAGTGAAAGCAGTAAAATCACACCGCCGGTATGTACCGCAGAACTAACCGGAGATGAGGTGGCACAATATGAACAACTTACCGCCGATGTACAGCAGTTTTTGAAACTTTCCGCACCACTTCCGCCCCTTTCCGTTCACGTAGAAAAAAATACGCCCCGTCCGGTTTTTTTGGCGCACTTTAATAATGCGGAACAAGAAATAAACGTAGCGCCCGCCATCGACTACGGATTTTACCAACAAGATATTTCAAAAGACATATATTTAAGTAGACGAAAATACGATAGCGGACTAAAACGAGTGGCACCATGGGAACACCCCGGTACACATATCGTTGATGTCAAAGATAACATAATTCATGTTGCGGAAATAAATGCTGATCTGGAAATTAACTTGTTTTCGGAAATCATGAAGAAAAACACTGAACTGGGTTTTTCTGAAAAATTAAGATGCAAAAAAATAGGAACCAAACCGCTTGAAAACTACCTGCGCGACGGTTGGCCCAAAGTATTGGCGTATGCCAATGAAAAAGGCTACGGAATAATTTTTACGCAAGATACACTACCAACGGAAGAAGAAATTTTTCGCGCCGATTTTGCGTCACAAATAAACGCTGACAATGATTGGCTTTATTTCGATTTAAAGTGTTATTGCGGAGAAGAAAAAGTTACCCTAGAAAAACTACTTGAGTTCTTAAACAGTGGACAAAAATATTGGAAAAAAGATGACGGCACACTGGTAAACGTCGCCAACCGTGAGGAGCTGGAACGACTGGCGCGACTACTGGAAAGTTTTCACGCTAAAGAAAACGGCGGTTTCGAAGGGCGCCTGCACCACGCGGCGGAACTGGAATACGTGATGACCAGCTCACCCCACTACAATGCCGTTCGCGAAGAAAGCTTCAATAGTTTTATCCAACAACTCCATCGGGGAAAACCCGTCAAAAAAGTCCGCCTTTCCAACAACCTCAACGCCATTTTGCGACCTTATCAAAAAGAAGGAATTGAATGGCTCTATTTTCTGCGTTCTTTCCGTTTTGCGGGAATCCTGGCGGACGATATGGGTTTAGGAAAAACCTTGCAAACGCTTGTCGTTATCGACCGCGAAAAAATTTCCGGCACCCCGTCTCTGGTAATTTGCCCAAAAACCTTGTTATACAATTGGCAAGCGGAAGCGAAGAAATTTTTCCCCTCACTTAAAACACTGGTTTATGATGGTACGCCTACGGAACGCAAGGAAAAAATAAAACTAATCAAAAATAACGATTTGGTCATCACCGGCTACGCGACAATAAAAAGAGATTTTGACGAAATTAATCGGGAAAAAATTCGCTTCAATTACGCGATCCTGGACGAGGCGCAATTCATTAAAAATCACGCCACCAAGTCCGCGCAAGTGGTGAAAAAGATTGATGCCGGATATCGCCTGGCGCTAACCGGGACGCCGCTGGAAAACAGCGTATCGGAAATTTGGTCGATTTATGATTTTTTGATGCCCGGTTTCTTGGGTAACTACAAAAATTTTGCCGAGAATTTTCACAGGCCGATTATGGATCACGGCGACCGCGAAGCACTAGAACACTTGCGAAAGAAAGTGGAAAAATTTATGTTGCGTCGTACCAAAACGGAAGTACTGAAGGAATTGCCACCGAAGATAGAACAAGAAACCCAATGCCATTTAAGCGACGCGCAAAACATTTTATATCAACAAATTCTTTCCCAAGTGCGAAACGATATTTTTAAAACAGTCAAAACGAAAGGTTTTAATAACGCGCAAATCCACATTCTGGCCGGACTGACAAAATTACGACAAGTTTGCAACCATCCGGCACTCCTGATTAAAGAAAAGGATTTTCGCAAATACGAATCAGCAAAGCTGGAGATGTGCTTAGAGCTGGTAAACGAAGTGGTTGAGGGAAAACGTAAATTGTTGATTTTTAGTCAATTCACCAAAATGCTGGATATTATTTCCGCCAGTTTAAAAGACACTAACACACCTCATCTTTATCTATCAGGAAAAACAAAAGACCGCCAAACACTGGTAGACCGATTCAACAACGATCC
The DNA here is from genome assembly GCA_030647555.1 of bacterium. Taxonomy (NCBI): domain Bacteria; species bacterium. The sequence continues at coordinate 69,038 of JAUSJG010000024.1, forward strand.
CGCTTTCCCCGTATTTCTGATCAGTTTAAAAGCGGGGGGAGTGGGCCTAAACCTAACCTCTGCCGATACGGTGATTATTTTCGACCCATGGTGGAACCCAAGTGTGGAAAACCAAGCCATCGACCGCACCCACCGGATTGGGCAAACAAAAACCGTTAACGTCTATCGCCTTCTCACATCGGGAACAATCGAAGAAAAAATTCAAGCGTTAAAACAAAAAAAACAGCGTTTATTTAACGCAATGGTCAGCCAAAGTGGCGACACCTTCAAAAAACTAACTTGGAATGACGTTAAACAATTGTTTGAGTAGTAGAATATTATTCCTCGACACACTAACCCAAATCCACCTCCAAAGAAGTTTAAGGCAACTAAATATAAAAAAGTCGACTATTGACACTATTCATTTTTCCTATACACTGTTGGCTTGGGTTGGATTGGCCAATCCTAAAAATGTTCTCTCTCAATGAAGGGCTGCTATGAAAAAATTCTTTCTTCCCATTTTACTAGTTGTGGTTTCTCTTGTTGCATACAATCTAGGCCGCACACTAGGTGTCACCAAAAACAACGCAACAGCGGACCAACAAAACATCGACGAAACGTCGCAACTGGACGGCCACCACACCAAAGATTTGGTAATGCATTGCATGGACTTCCGGTTTCAGGGGATGGAACACCGCTTTACCTGTGACACTTGCGGTCGAAAAGCGGATAAACTTTCCTGGCCCGGTGCCGTCAAAATCCTCAATTCCGACAACCCTGCACTTAAAGAAGAAGCACTTGACGCAATCAAGACTGCCATTGAAAAACATGGCATAGAGATAATCCACCTCATTAATCATCTTGATTGCGGAGGATACGGCGGATCGACGAAACACGCGGACACTGGCGCGGAAAAACAGTTTCACGCCGACGAACTAACGCGAGCGGGAAACACCATCCATGAAAGATTTAAGACGCTAGTTGTCCGAAAATACATTGCCTCCCGTCAGGGCATTGAAGAATTGGCACCATGACGTTAGTCTCGCGTGCCATAACCCCGTTGTTGTAATCAAAATGACAACGGTTTTTTTATTTTTGTAGTATGCTCAAGCGTATGAACAAACCAAAGACAATTCTTTTCCTTTGCACCGGCAATTACTTTCGTAGCCGATTCGCGGAATATTACTTTAATTACTTTGCGCAAGATTTACCATGGAAAGCAGAATCTAGAGGATTAGCGCTGTTCACTTACAATAATGTGGGACCTATTTCCTCGTACACTGAACGCGAATTATCCAGATTGGGGATCCCCGCAAATAATCCTCGTTTTCCAATTTCCGCCAAAGAAGAAGATTTTGAAAAAGCGGATAAAATCATCGCGCTTAGCAAATCGGAACATGAACCGATGATTTTGAAAAATTTTTCAAAATGGAAAGATCAAGTAATTTATTGGGACATCGGCGACATTGACATGATGTCGTTAAACGACGCCTTTCCGATGATGGAAAAACGACTGCGGGAATTAATCGAATCGTTGCGATAAATTTTACCTCTTACTTTAGGGGTAACCCCTAAAGTAAGAAAGAATGATCCTTAAAAACTTTACTTTATTATCGACCGCGATAGTAATTATTTTTCTTAGGTGGGTAATTGCCGCGCGGATTAGTTTGCGCGTTATTATGTGGGGTAAAACGGCGTTGTTGCGGAAAACTGCGTGGTTCAACAGGATGTGTCACCGCGCGCGCCGCCGGTAATACTGGCAACGGTTTTACAATCAAAGGCAAACGAATCAAACGTTCGATGAGACGCACTTTGCCACGCTGATCGGCAGTAATAAACGTAATCGCTTTTCCTTCGCGACCGGCTCTACCGGTACGACCAATTCGATGAACATAATTCCCCGGATCATCCGGTAAATCATAATTTACCACCAACTGAATATCTTCCACATCAATACCGCGCGCGGCAATATCCGTTGCCACCAATACGCGATGCTGACCTTTTTTAAATCCTTCCAGCGCAGACTTACGACGAGCCAAAGTTAAATTGGAATGAATCTCGGCCGCGCCGTGACCCATATCACGCACCGCGCGAGCGATTCTTTTAGCGCCATGCTTTGTGCGGGAAAAAACCAAAACCGTGCCGGAATGATCAGCCAAAACTTTATCCAACAACCGATTTTTCTGTTCTTTACCAATCACAAACAAATGATGATCAATGTGCGCGCCTACAGTTCCTTGCTTGGAAATTTCAATTCTCACTGGGTTGCGCATGTGCCCCATCGTTATCTTTTCAATTTCCGGTGGCATGGTGGCGGAGAAAAGCATCGTTTGACGATTGTTTGGAACACTTGTAAGAATACGCTTAATTTGCGGGGCAAAACCCATATCAAACATATGATCGGCTTCATCCAAAACCAACACGCCAACATTATGAAGATTAAGAATACGTTGATCAAGGTGATCGATAATACGCCCCGGCGTACCAACAATGACATGTGGAATACGACGAATGTCGCCGATTTGTTTACTCATCGACGCACCACCGATTAAAAGCGCCTTGCGTAAACCAAAACCACGGCCAACCGCGTCGAGCGTTTCTTCTACCTGCATGGCCAACTCACGCGTTGGCAAGATAATTAACGCTTGTTTTTTACTGGCAGAAATTTGTTGTAAAAGTGGCAACACGAACGCGAGTGTTTTGCCTGTACCGGTTTCGGCAATACCAACCACGTCTTTACCTAAAACCGCAACCGGAATAGCTTCCGCCTGAATGCGTGTTGGGGTAACAAATTTAAGTTGTGCCAATACGGCTAAAAGTCTCGGTGATAAACCAAGATTACTGAAATCTAATTTCTTCTCTTCTGGACTTCCTTGTAACATAAAGTATTTAATGGTGACCCAATCCTTCCCTGGTCATTATGTCCACAAGGCCGAGTCTATTAACCGCGAAATAGCGGTTTTTGATTAAGGCCTTAATAATATATTAAATCAAATATTTTGTCAAGTTTATATACAGTAACCGCTCACAGGTTAAGGTTTTTGTAGCGATCACGTCGAAGGTGGTGCACACTTGCACTTCCTTCGACGTGAACGACGGTTTGTGCCGACACTAACCTTTCATCTCATCCACTTCCGAAGAAGTACCTCGGCACCACTTCGAAAGTGAGCGCGACGATTCGATATTTTCCTCAACCTGTGAGCGCGTACCGTAAAAGTGCTATCTTTCCCACTCATCAACTTCCGGATGAAAATCAACTTGATACGGCGGAATACCAAGCGAAATTCCATATTCTTTTGCCTCGTCATATTGCGCTTTACTCGTCCGATCGATTCTAAAAACTTTATCCCGAAAGATAATATAGTGCGTTGTTTCATTTTTAAAATCGGCGTACCACGAATGTTCCGTTTCCAAAGCTTTCGCCAAATCGTTCGCAACCGCCTCGGCTTCCGCTTCCTTAATTTCAACCGTGTGCAAAGTCCACTGTTTCAGCCAGGGTGTTTGGTGTTCATCAACAACCAGCTCAACCTCTGTACTCAAAATTTTAACGTGTTTCAAAACGTCTCTATTTTCCAAACTTTCTTCGATTATTACGCCTTGATAGCTCATTTTACTTTGAAAAAAAATAAGTACTAAACTTCAAAAAAATAAAGTTACCTGAATGCTTCATCCTCAAATATCGAAATCGTTACGGTTTCTTTTCCATCCCCTGCAACCCCGAAATCAATACGCGCAATTTTACCCAATTGCGATGTGTCTTCTTTGGTGTAATCGCGAATCTCTTGCATTCTCTGTCTCTCCGTTTTTTTCAATGCCTGCTCCATTCCAAAATGTTTTGCACCCACATATACACTGCATACTGGATTGACAACACCTGCCTTAGTCAGACTCTTCGCAACCGTTTCCGCTTTTTGTGCCATTACCTTATTCCGTAATTCTATCGTAAAATCTTTATTTAATTCAGGGTGCGCTTTGTCGTTAAAACTAATTAAATTGCGCTCGGATTTTCTTGCCAACGAAGATTCCCCAGAGACAGACCCATCCGCATTTGATGGGATCAGTCTTTCCGCAATCGGCGTCATAAAATACGTCGCGACCAAACCCTTAGTAGCCACTTTTAAAAATTGCCTTCGATTCATTTTTTGTTTAACAATGTCTCTTCCCACACTTAGCGTCAAAACTACTCCCAATAACGCTTCCAGCTGAGATCCTAAACCAGCGGTCAACTGTTCCTCGTTAATCGCCTGACTCTTATATGTCAATGGGAGATCAACCATAAATATCGGTTTCTTTGTTTTTTTCGCCTCTGCAACAATAGCCCTATATTGCCGCCCCCCTTTTTCATCTTTTTCAATAAAATCCAAATACATTTCCACCCCAGAATTGGAAAAAAGCGCCCTTTGCTCAAGTAGTATCGCATCCGCCTCGCGCATCGTTTCCGGATCATTTGCAATCGTATGGTCAGAATAAACCAGGTCAAACAAACCATTGTCGGTTTTTATTCTCACGACACGATCATCTTCCGGACTATTTATTTCCTCATTGTCGGAGGCACCAATACTGGGACCTCTTTCCATGGAAACCATATTTTCATTATAGCGCACTCACTATACTAAACCACCCAAAAAAAACACTCCCTCGAAGAAGCTAATTATATCTGTACTTCCACCCTGGTTGCCACTTCCATGGCGCAACAACAGCATCTAAAAGCGATACGCCTTTAATCCAATACTCCAAGCCATATTGTGTCGCCCGGTGGCCAATGATCATGACTTTTTTTCCTTCATAATCTCTCTTCAAATCAGCCAGAAAGCTTTTCATCCGTTCTGCCGCTTGTTCGTAACTTTCGCCATTGGAGAACGGCGCACTAATCCTTTTGGGCTTTTCGTCATGCACAAAATCGCTCGGTTTTTGCGTATAGTCTCCATAATCGCATTCGCGCAAGCGTTTGTCTTTGATTATCTTGAAGCCCCGATCCGCGAAAGCAATTTCGGCAGTTTTGTAGGAGCGTTGAAGGTCCGAACAAAAAATAGCATCAAAATTTTTATCCGCATAACGCGCACCAAGTTCGTGCGATTGTTTTTTTCCCAACTCTGACAACGCCACATCATTATGCCCCGAGGACAAATTATTTTCATTATCAAGGGTGGTGGAGTGTGCTTCAAAAATTATTGTGATCATTTTATTATATTACCGATTTGAGAAACCCTTGACAAGAAGGCCTCATTGTGTATACTGCGAATACAACAAGGAGCGAGGACACCTCCCGTTAGGAGGGGTTCTCAAAAGGAACTTACTCGTAAACCTGACCGCCCACTAGCTGGGCGGTGAGTTTGTATAAAATTAGCGTATCTCCACGCCGAATAACCGCGCAATATCCATAATTTGATCCGTGCCGATAATCATTCCTGTTAGATTTTCCGCTTGGGTTTTTATCCCGTGAATTTGCGAAGTGCGAAAATCCACTTCGTTGCAATTGGTGTTAGCAAATTGCGAATTACTCAAATCACTTTCTGCAAAATTAATGTTTCGCAATTTGCCATTCAAAAAATCCGCCTCGCGCAGATCGCAGTTTTCAAACGCGACATTCTTAAGCGACGCAAAACGAAAATTTGATAAAATAAACTCAACTACCCTCGACTAAAGTCGAGGGGTTGAGACGGCTAGAACGCTGAAGCGTTCTTTCGACGCGGACTATCCCATTTCTAATGGACCATGGTGAATAATCTCTCCGTCTTGCTGTTCGATATACGCCTGGATCAT